>DAOVJP010000446.1 GCA_030673205.1 Thermoplasmata archaeon | reverse complement strand
GTCCTCTACCACACCTACCAACTCCACTGTGGGCACCTCGCTATCTCCCAATTCCCTGTCCAGCGAGATGGTGGTGGTGAAGTTGTCGTGCACCACCGATATTATTCCCAGCTCAGACCAGGATGTGATGTTGAAGGTGGTAGGGTCTAATGGAACGAGCACGATCTTCGCCCACGTGATCGTTATTTTGCCGCCAGGGACTGTGGTGGCCGATAACATGGCCGGCGGCACCATGTCGTCCACGGGGCTGGTTGTCAGTGGCATGGTGTTGTCACGCATGTCCTCCAGCCCTTCCGCTATGGAGATGTTGAGTGCCGCGTCCAGAGATACACCGCTCACTTCCAGTGTTATGTTCTTTCCCACAAGGGTCGCATTGTTAACCGTTCCATGGGAGAGGGTGAAGAGCGTCGTTGCCACGCTTCCGGTTTCTATCTCCTCTGAGAACTCCAGTTCTATGGTGTTGATGGTGAACAGCCATGCGGAGACCAATACAGGGCTGGTGGTATCTATGTTGAAGAGATCGACATATGTGGCCAGAACGTGGGTGTTCCCGGTCGTGTCCTTTCCTCCTCCCACTTCTAGATCCACGTTACCATCGCCTAGACTCGTGGTCACTGTGAATGTTCCCTGCCATCTGAACACGCTTATCCATGTTCCATCCACAGCCGCGGTCTGGAGGCTGCCCACTATGTTCACAGCCAATGGGATGTCCTGCATGGGTTCGTCGAATGTCACGGTTATGGTGGTGGCCTCCGCGCCCAGTTCGTTCCCGGCGGAGGATATGATGGATGTTATCTCCGGGGGAGTGGTGTCCACAGTCCAGAAGAGGTTGACGGGGATCAGCACGTTTCCGGTCATATCCGCTCCCCCCTCCACGGTGATATTGAACGTTCCGTCTCCAAGGGTCAGGTCTGCGTCGAGCACACCCTCCCAATGTGTTGGGCTCGTCCAAATGCCTGCCACGGGCACGGAGTTATCATCAGCATCCAGGTGGGATATGGTTATGGCGGGGATCATGGCCTCCGAGAACTCCAGCGTTATGATCGCAGGCCCAACCGGAGTGGGCTGGGGCGTTATCGAGTAGGCTATCAGAGTTGGTGAAAAGGTGTCCAGGGTCACATTGTACACATCGCTCTGGGCCTGGTTACTCGCGTTGTCTGTGGCTATGGCCCGTATCATGTTGTTTCCCTCGGAGAGGAGCACATTTGTGGTCGGAGAGGTGGTCGGCAGGGTGTTCCAAACAACACCGTCCACCGATATCTGGTATACGACGGTGTCCATGCCACTACCTTCCTCTGTCAGAACATACGTCACGTCCAGGGTGGGATCGTTGGTCGAGGACTGAGCCGGTAGGTTTAGGCCTATCACGGGTGCCAGGGTATCCAACAATATGGATATGGTGTCGGTGCTCGCCC
>DAOVJP010000189.1 GCA_030673205.1 Thermoplasmata archaeon | reverse complement strand
TCCGTATCTATCACTTCCAGTATAAATATGGTGTTCAGCAAAGAGATGGTGAGGAGCGCCGTGGAGAACGGCTTCTCCATCACCCCTCATATAGTGGGTGTGTTAATTTGGACAGGTAGTGACACGCTAGCCCTCACACCAATCGTTCCTCTCTCTTATTCCACACAGTACAACGTCACACTGGACGCGGACGTGGTGAAGGGGCAAGACGGTCTCTACCTGGACGGCGATGGGGACGGAACAGCGGAGGGCTCGCCGCTGGATGATCATACTTGGAGCTTCACCACAGAGCCAGACCCCGCAACCATACCGCCAAGGATCATGTCCAAAACCCCCGTGGGCTCTTCCGCACCCGCCACTTCTCTTATAAACATAGTATTCGGCAAAGAGATGAACAAGACCACCGTGGAATACGGCTTCTCCATTGTCCCGAATATAGCAGGCACGTTCACGTGGACAGATAATGACACACTGACCCTCACACCCACCACACCCCTCTCATACTCCACACAGTACAACGTCACACTCGACGCTGACGTAGTGAAGGACCAGAACGGTCTCTATCTGGACGGCAACGAGAACGGGACTGCGGAAGGCTCTCCGGTTGACAAGTATACATGGAGCTTCACCACGGAGCTAGAACCAGACACCACCCCGCCAACCATAACTATCAACTCCCCCACCGGAAGCGACGTTGCCCTGGACGCGGTATTCTCCGTCACCTTCGACGAGAACATGAACCAGACACAAGCGGAAAGCGCCTTCATTATCGCCCCTGCGGTGGCTGGAGCGTTCTCCTGGGACGGAAACACACTGACATTCACTCCCACCACCCCCATTCCTTACAGCACCACCTATACTATCAGAATAAACGCTAGCGTGGCCCGTGACCTCGCAGGCAACAGACTGGATGGAGATGAAGATGGAACATCTGAACTCTACCCAGTAGACGACTTTTGGTGGACCTTCACCACCATCCAAGAGTCCACGCCTCCGGCAAAGATATGGGATCTCAGCGCAACACCTGGAGATAGGAATGGCGAGATAGACCTTTCTTGGACCGCACCAGGCGACGATGGCAACACCAGCAAGGCCTCAGCATACGAGATCAGATACTATGGCGCGTCTATCAACGACATGAACTGGGCGTCTGCGACACTCGTAGCAGAGGCGCCCACGCCCCAGAATCCAGGAACACAAAAATTCTTCACAGTCACAGGTCTCACACCCGGTCAGACCTACTATTTCGCCATCAAAACCCTGGACGAAGTGCCCAACATCTCCCCTTTGTCCAACACCGCCAGCGCAGTTGCGACGGATCTCAAGCCTCCAACAACACCTGCAACAGTAATACCGACCACCAGTGACGAGGGAATCGCTCTAACGTGGACCGCATCCACAGAAGAGGACTTTGATCACTATGCTGTTTACAGAAGCACTGACAACATCATATTCGTTTTGGTGGTCAACACCACGGATAGTTCATACACCGACACTGACGTAGAGGATGGGACCATATATTACGACGAAATAGTGGCCGTGGACGAAGAGGGAAACGAAGCGCCCGGCTCCACAACCGTACAAGCCGTATGGGAGACCCCCACCGTTCAGAGCCCGGCAGAGCCCAGCAGTTCTCCCTTCTTGATCATCATTGTGCTAATAGTCCTGGCAGCCATTGGCGTTTTAGGATACCTTTTCTGGCAGAAGAAGCTGAAGGGAGATGGAATGAAGCCGAAGGAGGAAGTTCCGGTTGAAGATGGGATAAAAGAAGAAAAGGTCGTGCCAATGCCAGAGGCAGAAAAGGAGAAGATGGAGGAAGCGTCGAGGAGATAGAAGAAGAATTGAGGGGAGAGGAAGAGGTCGAGGAGGAGATAGAGGGGAAAGAATCTGTGGGATGGGAGCTAGAGGAGGAGAAAAGGGGGTTAGGGAGGCAAATATTAATCATACTGCATCCCTATATAGGATATATCATAGGATGTATAGGTATGAAGAAGGCAGCAGTCCTCTTATTGGCCATTTGCATGTTCTCCTCCGCTCTCTCCCTGGCCGTGCCGGTCCGGGGACTCAACGTGAGCTCGTGCGCTTTGAAGGCCCGCGACTCTTCCGAATATTCCCCTGGAACAGCGTGGGACATGGGATACAAGGGCGATGGGGTGAACATAGCCATACTGGATACGGGGGTGGACGACGGCCATGAAAGCCTCGACGGCAGGTTCGTTGCCGGGGTCGATCTCTCCAAGGGCGACTATGAGATAGAAGGGAATCCGGACGACACGAACGGCCATGGGACACATTGCGCCGGGATCGCGTTGGGGGATGGCGGAGGGGATGGCGTCTTCGCAGGCGCCGCCCCGGAAGCAGGACTATTGGATGTCAAGATAGCCTCAGCGCTCGGGTTCGGGGCCACGATGGATGGGATAGAATGGTGCGAGCAGAAAAAGGACCTATACAATATCAGGGTATTGAGCATAAGCTATGGGGATTTTGGGGACACCGATGAGGATGGAAGCGATTCCAATTGCAGAAAGGCGAATGCCGCAGTGGAAGCCGGTTTGATATTGGTTGTCAGCGCGGGCAATGACGGCCCTGATAACCGTGGGATGGGAGGTTTGGCCGCAGCAGATAGGACGATATGCGTGGCCGCGGTGGACGATATGGAAACGGTGGAGAGGGAGGACGATGTGATGGCCACCTTCTCAAGTCGGGGGCCCAGAATGGATGATGGAGATGACGATCTCTATGATGAGCTCAAACCCGATGTTTCCGCGCCGGGAGTGGACATAAGTGCTCCCGACTTTTCCATCACTGGTCAACATGCTTTGGGCTATGTCTCCCACTCCGGGACCTCCATGGCGTGCCCCCATGTGGCTGGGGTGGTGGCGCTCATGCTGGGTGCGAACCCTTCCCTGACCCCGGAGGATGTGAAGGACATACTGCACATAACCGCGGAGCCACGCGGTCAGCCCGATCATCCTCATTATCCGTACCCGCACAACAAATGGAACCGTGAATATGGGTATGGGATGGTGGATGCCCATGCTGCTGTCCAGATGACATTGGAATGGGAGACGGGGAGCGATGGGACGGAGTTGGAGGCGCCGACGCTTGCCAGGGAGCACCTGAAATGGCCCGGGGTCTTCCGATTGTCCTGGTCGACCACCCCTGGTGCTGAGTCATATACACTTCAGGAATCCCGATCCTCCAGTTTCACTGATCCGAGCACGACGACCTATAGTGGGTCCAGCACAGGCTCCACCATAACCAAGGCGAAGACTGGAACATATTACTATCGCATAAAAGCCTCCAACTCCCAGACCGAGAGCGACTGGAGCTCCACCCTATCGGTGGAGGTCGACCTTGAGGTCCAGAGTGAGGATGGAAACACGGACCAAGGGGGAAACAATAGTGATGGGGAGGGCGTGCTATTCACATTCTATGGGATGCCAGTCGGTCTTATCGAGGCGGGGGGGATAATATTGGGGATAGTGATCTTGACGTTGATAGTCGTGGTGGTGACACGGATGCGCAAGAGGAAGGGCGGTGGCGCGGGGAAAGGAGAGATGAGAGATGAGCGGAAGGAAGAGGCATAGGCCTCTTACTATCAACCCAGCAGGCTGTCCAAATGGTCCTTCATCTTGTCCAGGTACGCCTTCTTGTCCTCCAACTCTTTCTCCTTTTTCTTGAGGTCCTTCTCAAGGGCCTTTATCTCCTTGTCCCTCTTCTTGGTCAAGGCCTCTCGTTCCTTCAACTTCTCTTCATTGGATGATAAGGCGCTCTTCTCCTTCTCAAGGGCCTTTTCTCTCGCAGTCATCTTCTTTTCCAACTCCGAGAGTTTCTTCTTCTCTTCGGAAGTGGCAGCCTTGACCCCCTGGTCTATGAGCTTCTCCATCTCCAGGTTCTTCTTGGACTCTATCTCTATCTGGCTCCATACCTCGGCTATCTCGGTCTT
>DAOVJP010000358.1 GCA_030673205.1 Thermoplasmata archaeon | reverse complement strand
CGAGTCTGGAGCCTATGAATCCCTCGCTTCCAGTGATCAGCACGCGCTTGCCGTCATACATCTTTTCCCTTCCTTACCTTGGTAACGTTCTCGCAAGCCTTCTCGTAATCCTCTGGCCTTCCTATATCAAGCCAGTATCCTTCGAACGGGTATGATGCTACCTCCCGTCCGTGGGAGATGAGCGCCTTTATGAGGTCCGGCAGATCGAACTTTCCCTCCGGGGGGATGAGGTCCAGAGCAGAGGGCTCCAGAACATATATGCCGGTGCTCACATGGTAATGTATCGTGGGCTTCTCCTCCCACCCCACTATGGCATCTTCGTTTATCTTCACCACTCCATAGTCTATATCGACATTCCTCTTCACTGTGGCTATGGTGGCCTCCGCCCCCTTCTCTTTGTGGTATCCGATGAGTTCTCCGTATCGCAGGTCGGTGAGTATGTCTCCGTTCATCATGAGAAAAGTATCATCCAACCCATCCCGTATCAACCTGAGCGGTCCGACCGTTCCTAGTGCTCGTTCCTCTTTAGAATAGGATATCTTCGTGCCATACCTCGAGCCGTCCCCGAAATAGCTTATTATCTGTTCGGCCATGTGTCCAACGGCCATCGTTATGTCTTCGATCCCCTCTTTGACCAGTTGCTTCACCACGATCTCCATTATGGGCTCGTCGCCCACGGGCACCAATGGCTTGGGGATGGAGATAGTGTATGGTTTGAGCCGGGAGCCCTTTCCTCCGGCCAATAGAACGGCTTTCATGCCATCTCCCTTCTCACACAATATCCCATATCATACACCTATCACACGATATACCTGCTCGGTTTGAAGAGATGGATGTTCTCCCTCATCCATTCTATGGTCTCCTGCAGGCCCTGGCTTAGGCTTGTTCTCGGCTCCCACCCTATCTTCTCTTTGGCCAGTGTGTTGTCCACCCGAAGCCTGTTCACCTCGCTGTTCTCGGGGCGCATTCGTTCCTCATCGGTCCTCACCTCTTTCTCCAGTCCCATGAGCCCCAATATCTTGTTGGTCAGGTCGCCGATGCTTATCTCCTGGTTGGAGCCGATGTTGATGGTCTCCCCTGCGCTCTTCTCCGATTCGGCCATCTTCACGAAACCGTCCACGGTGTCCTTCACGAAGGTGAGGTCTCGTGTTGGCGAGAGTTTGCCCAGGGATATGTGGTCCATGGTCAGCGCCTGGGATATGATGGTGGGGATGACTGCCCTGGCCGATTGCCTGGGTCCATACGTGTTGAAGGGGCGCAATGTTGCCACCGGCAGCCCGTAGGATAGGAAGAAGGTGCGCGCGAGATAGTCCGCCCCTGCCTTGCTGGCCGCATATGGGGATTGGGGGGCTATGGGATGCTTCTCGTCTATAGGCACATACTGGGCCGTGCCGAACACTTCGCTGGTGGAGGTGTGGACAACCTTGGAGACATCGTTCCTCCTAGCCGCCTGGAGCACGTTCAACGTTCCTATCACATTGCAATCAACAGCCTCCCGGGGGTGGATATAGGAATAGGGGATGGCTATCATGGCGCCCAAGTGGAAAACGACATCCGTCCCGTCCATGGCATCTATGAGCGCATCACTGTCCTTCAGATCCCCCTGGATCATGGTGATGGCATCCTTCGCCTTCTCACTGATCTGCTCTATCATGCCAAAATCGGAGCGAGAGTTGTAACGGACGAATGCGGAGACGTTCGTTCCTTCTTTCACCAGCCGCTCGACCAGATGACTGGCGATGAATCCCCCGGCGCCAGTTACCAACGCGTTCTTCCCTGAAAGGTTCATGATGTTCTCCAGAGGAAGAATAAAAAGAGGTGTACTTAAACTGTTCCCAGTTCCGTGGCCTTCCTCCGCCCCCCACCTCCACCCCTTTCGTCAGCCCTATGCTCTCCCTCTCCCCAATCTCCACCCCCGCCGCCCGCCCACGCAACTCTCCCATTCCAAAGCCCGTTTTGCACCAACCATAAGGATTAATACCTTCCATGAACTCACTGTACGCGTGAAAAAGATGAATGTGCTCGTAGGCATAGGCCATCCTGCGAACGTGAACTTCTTCAAACACATCATTCGCAGGCTGGAGAAGAGAGGGCACAAGGTG
>DAOVJP010000165.1 GCA_030673205.1 Thermoplasmata archaeon | reverse complement strand
GGAGATGAGGAGGGAGATGAGGAGGGAGATGAGGAGGGAGATGAGGAGGAGAGGTGGGGGATAGGGGAGAGGAAAGGCCTTACGAACGACGCCCTTTTTTCGCCGGGATAGCAGACATCGACAATGGCCGACACCATTAAATGCCTTGCCGCATTGGTGGGAGAAGTCGTTGGCAACCCCCTAGCGATATGGCTGGTGTATCTTTGAGTTACAATCGTTTGATGCTTGTCCGCCCCATGAGTAGGTGCGGGTGGGGCTTCATGTGGGCCCCTCTTGCCATTAACCTGGAATATCTCGCAGCCTATGTGGAGAAGGACGTAGAAGATATAATGATAGTGAACCAAGAGTTTGATGACACAGACATAATCGACCATATCAAGAGCTTCAAACCCGACCTGTTCGGCGTGACCATGAGCGCCACGGACCACGTATCCGGACTTGAGCTATGCAAGACCGCCAAGAAATTTGACATCCCTACCATGGTGGGCGGCTACCACCCGACAGCGATACCCGATGACCTTCTGAAGTTCCCCCAAGTCGACATGGTCTTCAGAGGGGAGAGTGAGGTCACGATGAAGGAATTCCTCGCCCAGGGCTCTCCAGAAGGTATCGATGGCATCAGCTATAAGAACAATGGCTCCGTCATTCACAACAAGGATAGAGCCCTGTTCAAGGATCTAGACCTGTTGCCGTTCCCTGCAAGACACCTGCGAAAGGGTGATGAGTGCAACAGATGGGTATCGAAAGGAGGGCAGCATAGGGATCAAGTCCATACATCTAGGGGGTGCTGGGGGAGGTGTACGTTCTGCTGTGAACCCAGCATGTCCGGTTCGATACAACGTTATCGCTCGCCTGAGAATGTCTTCAAGGAGATTAAAGAGGTGTACAAGTTCCATGATGAAGAGCCGACCCTCATAATATTCGGGGACCCACATTTCATGGGCAAACCAGAGCTGGTCGAACAACTGTGCGACCTCCTTATCTCCGAGAACATGAAACTTATGTTCACCGCGCTGGTCAGGGCGGATTCCATAGCAAAGAGCCCTGTCGTGGTGGAGAAGATGGTGAAGGCGGGGGTCATCGGCTACTGCATGGGAATAGAAAGCCCTGATGTAGGCGATCTCAATGGGACCAAGAAGGGCATTACGAACAAGATGCAGGCGGATGCGGTCCGCTCCCTCAGAAAGAACCATGCGGTTGCTGGCGGGACCTTTGTTATCGGACTTCCGGGACAGACGGAGGAAGATATACTGACATTCCCCGAATTCGCACGTCATCTGGGGATGATCAACGCCGCCTTTGCCATAGCCACCCCACAGGCTGGGACCGAGTTCTATGATGGCCTGGAAGACCAGGGACTCATCCATGTCCGAGATTGGACATTGTATGACCAGATGCACTCGGTATTCAAGCACGAGACCATCTCTGGGGATCGTTTGGAGCAGCTGTTGACATATTCTCTGGGACGTTTTTATGCCCCCGACATATTCGTTGATGACATAATCTCTGCTCAGCATAGGAACGAAGAGGGGCGCAAGGCCTCTCTAAGCGGTATAGCCAAGTATATGGGGGATAGGTTCGAGTTCATATTGAACGCAGGCCCACAATATCGTCCCGAGGACGGTCGGGATTACGCCGAGATATTCTTGGGGGCTCAGATAAACCCGTGGACACGGAAGAGAACGCAGTTGATAGGCATACACAACATGACTCATCTGGGACCGTTCCTAAGAGCATTTGGCGAACAGAAGGTTCAGATATCTGTTTCGAACGGTGGGGAGCCGTTCATCCATTACGCGTTGAAGACAACGAAGGACACGGTAGAATACCTAGACGTATGTGGAAAGGAACACGAGGATGCGACCCTCACAATCCAATTGGACCTGGCTACAATGCACCAAAAGAAAGGAGCTATTGCATTGGGCATCCTTTCCCAGATGGCGAAAAGACGTCAATTGACCACGCTCATCAGAGGAGGCCTCGCGTTCCTGGTAGATTATCTTGCCGTGACCAAATCCGGAAAGAAGACCGATGCGATCGTCCTTCCCCCAAAATACCTTGAGACCGGTTGTACGATGTCCGGGTGGGACGACAAGGCGTAGTTTGGAGCGCTGTCCCTTGCTGTGAGGTCTATGGTATCTCCTTTTCCTCGAACAGCTTTCCCCCTATGAATAGGAATATGAAGGCGACAAGAAGCAACACTAGGAACGCGTCCGCCCCTTCTATTCCCCGGAAGCGGGAGATGCTCCCGTGCCCTATCCACTCGGATCCCAGGCTGCGCAGATAATACTTGATGGATAGTTTCCCTATGCTCCCCGGAATGGAGCCTATGAAACCCTCCCAGATGAAGGCATAGAACAATCCCATGTACATCGGCTTCTCCAACGCCACGCTGAGCGCTAGGAAGAGTGTGGAATAGGCGAAAGAGCCTATGATGACCAGTCCACACATGGACACGTAGAGATTCCCCATCCCGTCTCCCCCTGTCTGGCCGAAGAAGGCGACGAAGCCTATGCTGGTGATGCCCAACATGACTATGGAGAGGGTTATGGCGAGGGAGAGATAATATCCCATGTACGCGGGGAACCTTCCGATGGGCGATGTGACCACAGGGGTTATGCTCTTGTCATCTATATCATCCCTCACAATGGAGGTCCCGTATATCATGGCTATTATCGGCATGAAGAAGAAGAGGATGAGCAGGTCCATCATGTCGGTGCCGATATCCACAGGATTTTCGTAGTAATATGGCTGGCTCCCGGCATAGCCCAATATCAGAGCGATGAAAAGGCCAATGAACCCCGCGATGATTATCCGTTTGCCCAGCAGCATCTTCCGGGTGATGTGACGTATCATCGCCGGCAAACCAGTCCTCACTGCCACGGTGTTCATCCTATCCCCCCAACCAGGTATTTGAAGACAGCCTCCAGGTTGTCATCGAGGCTGCACATCTTTTCCACTTGGCATTCCGTCGTCGCCACTATCTCCGCTATGTCATCGAAGAACTCCTCTGGCCTCGATACCTGAGCTAGTATCCCTGTTCTATCTTTGTTGTATCCAACGGATACGACGTATTTCTCATCCAGTAGTCTCTTTGCCAGATCTCCTATGCCCTTTCCTTCGATCACTATGTTATGTGGGTGTTTGTCTATCAACCCTCGTATCTCCGTTATACTCCCGGAAGCTATGGCCCTTCCTTTGTATATCAACACCACGTCCCTGGTCATCTTCTCCACATCATGGAGCACATGGGAGCTGACTATGATGTCGTGGCCGTGCTCCTTGTTCAATCTCTTAATGAGTTCTACCAGATCCCGCCGTACCAGGGGGTCAGTCCCACTGAGTGGTTCGTCCAGGAGTACGAGTTGAGGGTTGTGGATGATGGAGACGGCCACCTTGATCCGCTGCTTCATGCCTTTGCTATAGCCTCCCATCTTTCTGTCCAGGGCATGAAGCATCCCCACGATGGCGGTCACCTCGCCTATCCTGCTCTCCAGGACATCTCCGCTCATCTTGTGTAGCCCACCCACGAATCTCAGGAATTCCCTGCCCGTGGTCTCGGATGGAAGGTATTCGTAATCCGGACAAAAGCCCATTTTTTCCAAGAGAAACGGGTTGGCCCAGGGTCTCTGCCCCATGACCCATATGTCGCCGTTGTTGACTCGTATCATTCCCAGCATTATCTTGAAGAGAGTGCTCTTCCCCGAGCCGTTCGGGCCCACTATGCCGGTTATCCCTGGCTTTATGTCCAGGTTGAAGTTGTTCAGTCCGATGACCTGTTTGTACCATTTTGAAAGCCCTTGCGCATAGACGACAGGATATCTTTGCTCCTCTTTCTCTGCGCTCACTTTCCCACCACCTTCAACCGTATCCTCTCATGGGTCACTAAGAGGGGAACGAGGGTCATGCCGAGGAGCATCGTGATCATAAGCACTGGGCTTACGCGGTTCGGCAGGTCCGTTCCGTATATGACATCGTATGAATAACCAAGCAGGGCTACGGGGCTCACCAGCTCCCAGTTCGGACTTATGGAGTAGAATAGATCTCCCACCACTGTCAGGGAGAAGAAGGACATGAACGCCCCGATGGTGGCATATGCTCGCCTCTTGGTGAATGAAGAGAGCATTATGCAGAATGGGACGAAGATGATCGTCGTCAGCAATCCTGCGATCATGGTCCCACCTACCACTTTGGTGGCATCGCCAGCGGATATGTTGCTCTGTGTGGATACGACCAATAGGCTTGCTATGAACGGAAATAGAAAGCAGAATATTCCGATGATGAAAGCGCCTCCCAATATCTTTCCGATCATGTAATCGCGGGTGGTCAGAGGCCTGGAGAAGTATAGCACGAAGGAGTTGTTCCCAATGTCATCGCTTATGAGGTCCGCGGACACCACGGAGGCCAGGAGCAGGGTGAAGATGATGAACAACGGATTC
>DAOVJP010000367.1 GCA_030673205.1 Thermoplasmata archaeon | reverse complement strand
TTCTTGGCAAGCTCTTCTGCTATAGGGGCATGTTGGGTCATGTTGGCCACCTCATAGCATCTCATTGAGATAAAGCTTATTGCAAGAATGGAGCGAGAACGGCGGGCCGAGGTGGTGTTTGAGAAGTGGTAAGGGTGGCCTACACGAGATCCATGTCGTCCAGGAGCTTGATGGAATCATCTATAATTTCCAATAGCTCCACATGGAACTTCGTCCCCCCTATGTCTGGCACGTCAATGATCACCCATACAGTTCGATTCTCTCCGGCGGGTATTGGGGCGTCCAAGGATATCGTCTCCTCATCCATCTTCATGCCCATGGAAGTATATGATTCCACGATGATAGCGAGTTCTCCGTTCGTAACGACCTCTCGGTCCGCGAATATGGTCACAGTGACATTGGCGTGCCTATCCACAAGTCCTGGGTATGCCGCGGTATACGTGCAAGACGAGATGTACAGTGGGCTGAGGCTGTCTGTTCTCCCCCTCCACAGGGGCTCCTCCTCGTTCTCTCCCGGGGCCAACACCTGCATGGTGAAGGCCGTGTCCTCTTCACGGTGGCATCCTATGATCATCTCCAATTCCCAGGTCTCGTTCTCTTCCAATGAATGGCCCAACACCGCGCTCTCTTCGTTCATAAGAAGGCCTGACGACCAGGATTGCACCCGAACTACCAACATGCCATTGGAAAGGGGGAGGGAAGGAGAAACAGAGATGTTCATAGTGGCGGACACGTCTTCCCCCTCCATAGAGAACACAGGGTCCGTGGAGGATACCGTCAGTTCAAGAGATGCGCCCTCCTCCGTGTCCATCATGGGTATCACTGCAGGGGAGGTCAATACCAGTGCGAACACAAGCCCCACCGCGGCCACAGCACCCCACACACTGCTAGCCTGCCAGAATGGATAGTTCATCCTGTTCTTCACGCCATCCATCATTCCATAGGATGGCTCTTCATCCCCAACTAGACCCAGAAGATCATTTATGCCCCTAAGGGAAACGGAATAGCCCAGGACGAGAGAGGATAGCACGAGGGCGGTGATAACATGCCATCCTTCCAAAGCCAACAAGCCTAAGAATCCATCTGCAAATATCGGAGTGCCGAGGGACGTCACCCCCCTAGCGATATGCGCAAGGGAAACGGTGGTGAAGGGAATGCCTATGATCATGAGTACCGCGGCTATCTTAAGCGTTGGTCTCAGACCCCAGCGCACGGCGGGGGTGGCCAAACCGGTATCCTTGTCCTCCATGTAGTCCCCGCTCTGATTCGTGAGGGCGAGGCCATAGTGTGTTATGGAGACCCCTATCAGCAACAACAATATCCAGGGGTTTACGGTGCCAGCGACCACGAAGAACAGGAAGAAGAATGGGATGAAGAAAGCGCTCAGGCTGAGAGCTATGGCATGTCCGATCCCCCTGACCTTAAAGTGTAAGGGTGGGACAGAATAGCCTATTCCCAGGAAGATACCCAGTCCGACCAGGGGCACAAGCCACCATACAGCCATTTCCAGGGCGAGATGGACAGTGATGAGCATGGCGAGCGAACACTGAAAGATGACCAACGCAGCCAAACCCTTTTTGCCTATCGACCTGCTGGAATCCGCCACATAGGTCTTGCACTTCTGATCGACCTCCTGGTCGGTGAGGGCGTTTATGATGAACCCGGCGAAGAAGAGCAGGGAGAACACCAACACGCCCTCCGCGGCCCTCAGCATATGGAGTTCCCCAGCCACCATTATGCCCAGGAGCAGGGGGGCAAAGAGTGCGGGCGCCTCCGCAGGGAGGTATTCGAGCCGAGCTACGCGGCTATAATGGCGAAACATGTCTGCAAAGCGCAATCGATCCACCCGGAGTGTTTCTTATGTCGGTTCCGTAGTTAAAGCGGTTCGTAGGAGGAGGTCGTGCATCTGAGAGCTTTCACACCCGTCCTCTGTCCTCTCTAGTATTAACCATTATGTTTTGTCACTTAAAAAGTTTTAGGCAAACATGGTGAGTGTGCGATCCGTCAAGACATTTGAGATGCC
>DAOVJP010000147.1 GCA_030673205.1 Thermoplasmata archaeon | reverse complement strand
TCTCATCTCTCATCCCTCCGGATACGGCGGTGTGCGATAGCTGCGTGGAGGAGTTGAAGGAAGGGAGGAATAGGAGGTACCGGTATGCCTTTATCAACTGCACCGATTGCGGCGCGAGATATAGCGTCATCCGAGGCGTTCCTTTCGACAGGGAGAGAACGGCCATGGCCCAGTTCCCCAGGTGCGCCCGTTGCAAGAGAGAATATCTGACCCTCAGAGATAGACGTTTCCATGCGCAGACCTCTTCCTGCCCCGCATGCGGTCCGAGATACGGGTTGTACAGCGAGGAGGGAAAGGTGATGCGGGTCGCAGACGTGTTCACCGTCTTCGCCCTCCACATAGACCAGGGGGATGTGGGCATCATGAAGACTTGGGGAGGCGCACACGCGGTCTGCACGGTGGAACACTCCGAACGGCTGCGAAAACTCTATGACCGTCCCCGAAAACCCTTGGCGGTGATGGTCCGCGACATGGAACATGCGGAGAGGTACGCCGTGCTGGACAAACGGTCCAGGGAGCTATTGTCCTCTCCTCGGAGGCCCATAGTGCTGGTTCCCAAAAAGAAGGGAGAGGAGGGGAAAGAAGAGTGGTTGGAGGATGTGGCGCCCGGGCTGGACCGCGTCGGCCTCTACCTGCCCTATACGGGGGTGCAGCATCTGTTGTTCGAGAGCCTGGTGGCGGACGCGGTGGTGATGACCTCCGCCAACCTCTCCGGCTCCCCCATGGCCACCACCAACAAGGAGTGTCTGCGGCTGCCAGGTGAGGTATATCTGCTGCACAACCGACAGATCGTGAACAGGACAGACGACAGCCTGGTACTGCCCAATAAGAGAGGGTTCTTTTTCCTCCGAAAGTCCAGGGGCTATGTTCCCTCCTACCTTCCCATCCCGCACGACCATTCTCTCGTTGCCATTGGAGGGGATATGAACGGCTGCGGGTGCGTCGCCTCCGGCGGCAGAGCCCTGGCGACCCAGTACATAGGGGATGTGGGGAACTATGATGCCTCCGTTTTCCTTGGGAAGGCCATGACCGGGTTGATGAAGCTCTCCGGCCTCTCCCCTAAGGATGTGGAAGGGGTGGTGGTCGATATGCATCCCCGTTATTCCAGCAGGCGGGTGGGGCAGAGCCTAGCGGCCCAGTGGGGCGTGCCAGTGTTGGAAATGCAGCATCATGCCGCCCACCTATATTCTCTCATGGGAGAGCACAGCAAAGAGAGTATGGTGGCTCTGACCTGCGACGGCACAGGATATGGCACAGACGATACCATCTGGGGAGGGGAGGTGTTGTCATCTTTCTCTTCTGTCTCCGAGCGTTTGGCGCGCCTCCGACCCATTCCGATGCTTGGCGGGGAGAGGGCGGTGGAAGAGCCCACGAGACTGGCAGCCGCCGCCTGTTGGCTCCTGGATATGGAACAACCCTTCTTCAAAGAAGAAGAGGCAGGGGTGCTCCGGAAGATGCTCGGACGGAGCGTGGTCACCAGCAGCGCCGGACGCTTCCTCGACCTGGTATCTTCATGGCTGGGAATATGCACGGAGATGACGTATGACGGAGAGCCGGCCATGCGGTTGGAGAGGTATCTGGCTAAAGGGAGGCAGAGGTACAAGTTCGATGTGGATACACGAACAGTGAACGGTCTATTAGAGGTGGACACGCTCGACGTGCTGCGGCAGCTAGCGGATGTGCAGCCGCCTCTAGCCCCCGGAGCGAAGATTACAGAGGGAAAGAAGGCGAACCTTGCCGTCTCCACGGTCCGACCGGTCTTCGAGGCGCTGGTCGACATAGCCGCCTCCGCCGCAGAAGAGAAAGGAACGGGAGAGGTCGGTTTCACCGGAGGCGTATCATACAACCTCGTCCTGGACAGAATAGTGGAGAAGCAGCTGAAGAAGCACGGGCTGCGCATCCTACGCCACAAACTGGTACCCAACGGGGACGGAGGCGTCTCCTACGGGCAAGCGGTGTGGGCCGGCGGGCGCGATGGTTGAGCACCCTTTGGACCTTATGTTGGGCGTTATCGATTAGTGGAGATGCTCTTTGCTTCCGCTCTTCCTTCCTTTTACCATGTGAACCAGAGTAGTAATTATGATGCACACTTGAGCGATAGCGTACCTTTTTTAGACAGAATAGAACAAACATATGTGCGCCCAGGTGGGCGCCCACCCCTGCCAAAGCTTTATAAACAGTTCCATACTACACCACCTTCCCCATAGGAGAGTCTTAACGGGCTCGCTATACTACGGAGGCACGATACATGGCAGAATCGAAAACAGTCCAGAAGGTGCAGAAGGCTATTGAGAGCGCGCCTGAACGGAAATTTATGGAGACCGTGGATCTGGCTATTAATCTCAAGGATATCGATCTTTCCATTCCTAAGAACAGGATAGCGGAGGAGATCGTTCTTCCCAAGGGCAGGGGAAAGACGGTGAAGGTCGCCGTCATCGCCTCCCAGGAGATGGCCGCGAAGGCAAAGCCTGTGGCGGACCTCGTTATACTCCAGGATCAGTTGGACGATATGGCGGATGACAAGAGGGAGAGCCGGAAGGTCGCCAACAACATGGATTTCTTCGTGGCCGAAGCCCCTCTGATGCCTCTTATAGGAAAGCGCCTCGGAATATTCTTGGGTCCCCGGGGAAAGATGCCGAAACCCATTCCTCCTGGCGCGGACCCGGCCTCTATCATAAACACCCTGCGGAACTCGGTCAGGGTGCGTTCCAAGGACAAGATGACATTCCATGTTCCTGTGGGCACCATGGAGATGAGCGCTGAAGATATAGGGGCGAACATCGACGTTGTTCTGAAAAGGGTACTTACCAGGCTAGAGCGCGGGAAACAGAACATAAGCTCCGTCTACGTCAAGACGACGATGGGGCCATCGGTGAAGCTCATGTGAGGTGGTGAAGATGGCACATGTAGCACCCTGGAAAGAAGAAATGTTGAAGGAGCTCAAGGATCTCATATCCGCAGGACCTGTGGTAGGCATAGTCGCTGTGGACGGCATACCTGGGCCACAGCTCCAGAACATGAGGAGAGGGCTGAGGAAGGGATCGCCCTTCATCGTTTCAAAGAACACCCTCATCAGACTCGCCATAGAAGAGATGGACTCGGAAAAGAGCGGTTTGAAGGATCTGTTGGAGCATATAGGACAGACCCAGAACGGGCTCATCGTCTCCAAGAAGAACTCGTTCAAACTCTTTGCCGAACTGAAGGCCACCGAGTCCCAGGCCCCTGCCAAGGGAGGCGAGACGGCTACGGAGGACATAATGGTGAAGGCAGGGGATACTCCCTTCAAACCCGGTCCTATCGTGGGCGAATTGCAGAAGGCAGGAGTGCCTGCCGCCATCATGAGCGGAAAGGTGGTCATAAAGAAGGACAAGGTCCTGGTGAAGGCGGGGGATACGATATCCGCGGACATCGCAGGGGCTCTAACTCGTCTGGAGATATTCCCCATCACCGTGGGGCTGAAGCTCAAGAGCGCCTACGAAGATGGAACCGTGTTCGGATCGGACATACTGGATGTAGACCCATTGGTGTACCGTTCACAGATAATACAGGTCGCAAGCGGCGGTTTCAACCTGGCCATGCACATCGCATACGCCACCCCGATGACCATGAGACCCCTCTTGACCAAGGCCCACATGGACGCATTCAACCTAGCTATGAACGCCGAGGTGTTCAACTCTGCTACTATAGATCTTCTTATCTCTAAGGCCCAAGTACAAATGTTGGCCTTGGCATCCCATCTGGAGGATGGCTTGGACGACGACCTCGCAGGGATGGTACGGAACCGCCCTGCCGCCCCTCCACCAGGAGATGACGGCGCAGAGCAGAAAGAGGCCGAGGAGAAGAAGGAAGAGAAGCCTGAAGAAGAGGCAGTGAGCGAGGAGGAGGCCGCAGCAGGTCTCGGAGCTCTATTCGGATAGATATCAAAGGAGGTATACGGAATGGAATATGTGTACAGCGCAATGATCCTCCACACGGCTGGGAAGGACATAACAGAGGATGGGATCGCAAAGGTGCTCAAGGCAGCAGGCGTCGAACCTGACACCGCTCGGATAAAGGCCTTGACCGCATCGCTCGATGGATTGGACATCGAGGAAGCGATATCCACCGCTGTGGCAGCACCCGCTGCGGCCGCCCCTGCTGGTGGCGCCGGGGGAGCAGCTCCCGCCGCCGAGGATAAGAAGGAAGAGAAGAAAGAGGAAGAAGAGAAGGTCAGCGAGGAAGAAGCAGCTGCAGGACTCGGAGCTCTTTTCGGATAGACGCGCTCCGGGGCATGCTCGCCCCTCCCGCTAGCAATAGCGAAAGCTCTTTCCAATCCCCTTCCATTTTCTCTTTACCTTTTTTCTCTCATAGCTGACGCTCTGTTTAGTTGTCTGTATAACAGTGTGGGCGCTTGTTCATTCCTATTCACAGGCAAGGACCGCTTCCCAATCCGCCAGGGACATACCCTCTTCCACAAGGTTCTCTTCCACGAGATTCTCGTCCCCAATAGGATCATCGAGCATCTCTACCTTTTCCCCTTCTTCTCCACCCTCTTCTACCGCCTCTTCACGCTTCCCACCATCTTTCCCCTTCATGACCTCCTCACATTCCCCCATCATCTCCTCCATCGCATTTCCATCTCCCCCCACATTCTTCTCCCATATGGATAGTACGTGTTCCATGACATGTCCCGTCCATCCCTTGTCCTCCATTCTCTTCTCGTATTCCCTGGTCGTTTCCAGATAGAACAAGAGGAAAGCGTTGTCATCCAGCTCTTGCATATCATGGACCGTGGCGAACACCCCTGTGGCCGGGCGTATGCCGTCCTTCAATATTCTGGTCCCATGTGAAGGGAGAACGGTGT
>DAOVJP010000331.1 GCA_030673205.1 Thermoplasmata archaeon | reverse complement strand
GTGATAGCAGCAGGGAAGAGTTCACCGCTCTCAAGAGCACATCCAATCTGCCGGTAGAGCCGCATAGGTCGTCCAGGTTGAAGTCGCCGGTGGTCACCGTCCTGTGGCCCACCACCACGAACCTGCGCATCTATCCTCCTCCCATGCCGGGGAAGTCGAACTGGCCGGATTTCATCTGCTTCCTCATAGCTCGTTGCATCTTCCGGTTTCCCATCATCCCCTTCATGGCTCGCTTGGAGGCGTTGTAACGCTTCAAAAGCTCCTTCACATCCGATGGTTCCACCCCTGCACCGCGGGATATGCGTTTTATCCTCTGGGATTTTACCAGCTTCGGGTTCTCCATCTCCTCTTTGGTCATGCTGTCCATTATGACCCTAAAACTAGCCAATAATCGTTGGGTCTTCTCCATCTCCTCGTCCGAAAGCTGGGCGCCACCAACGCCTGGGAGCATGGAGAATATCTTGCTCAGCGGACCCATGTTGGTGAGTGCCTCCATCTGCTCATACATTTCCACCAAAGTGAACTTGCCGGACATTATCTTCCTAGCGGTCTCCTCGGCCTTCTCCTCGTCCATGGCCTCGCTGGCCTTCTCCAACAGCGTCTCTATGTCGCCCATCCCTAGCAATCGGGAGATGAACCGGGGAGGGTCGAACCGCTCTATGTCGCCTATGTGCTCCCCGGAGCCTATGAAGACCACAGGAGCCTGTGTCTCGGAAACGGCGCTCAGCGCACCTCCTCCTTTTGCGCTTCCATCCAGTTTGGTTATGATGACGCCAGTGACCCCCACCGCGTCGTGGAACGCCTTTGCCTGAGGCCCGGCTTGCTGGCCCACACTGGCATCTATGACCAGCAATATCTCGTCCGGTTTCACGACATTGGCCACCAATTTTATCTCCTTTATGAGATCCTTCTCCAGGCTGTGCCTGCCGCTGGTATCAACTATGACGAGGGAACGGTCCTTGAATTCCAGAAGACCTTCACGGGCTATCTTCGGCGCCTTCTTTGCCTTTGAGTCGCCGAACACGGGGATGTGGATCTCCTCGACGAACTGGGTGAGCTGCTCGAAGGCGGCCGGTCGATGGACGTCCGCCTGGACCAATCCTACGCTCAAACCCTTCTTCTGGAACCATCGCGCCATCTTCCCGGCGCTCGTGGTCTTTCCCTGTCCGTATAGGCCGACCAACATTATGCGCTTAGTGGATAGGGGCACCTCGTAACTCTCTCCTAATACTCCCACCAACTCCTCGTATATTATTCGGACCACGTATTCCCTCGGGCTCATGCCCGCAGGAGGCTTTTCCTCCAGGGCCCTCTTCTCCACTCGTTTGCTGAGATCGAGCGAGAGTTGAACGTTGACATCGGCCTTCAATAGCGCCCGCTGGATATCTCGGACAACCTCTTTTATCAACTCCGCGTCCACGGTGGTCGAACGAGCGATCTTCTTGAGAGTGTTCCTCAACGATTTTCCAAGGGATTCCAGTGCCATGTTCTACCTCATTTGTATCCAGCCCTTTATCTCCGCCCGCTATTTATATCTAGCCGTCCCCCCATCGCTTCTTCCTATTTGCGGCGTATTCATTCATCTGATAGCACAGAGAACTCTATGCTGAGATTACGGAACTCCTTCTGTTCCAGCGCTCCTGGGACTATGGAGAAGAGCATGACGGTCTCGTTCACGGCCCCCTGATCCCTGAGGCCCTGGAGCCATTTGAGGATCTCCAGAAAACTGAGATGACTGATCAGATATTCTATGCCCTGAAAGAGTATGATGCCCGAGGTGCTCTTCTTCATGAATTCGTTCAGCGTCCTTTTCACCTCGAATGCCAGGCGAGCAGGGTGCATCGTCTGCTCCGTTTCCGAGGACGAGTCGCTGAGCCAGTATATCGGCGTGTTCGTAAGCTCGTACCTCTCCCTTATCTTCGGGGGGAATTCGCGGGTGATACACAATCCTTCCATGCCGTGTGTGACCTTCTCTTTGAACACCTGGAATGCCATCTCTTTCCGGGTGACGATGTACGCCGAGCCCTTCAAGAGATCATATTCTTCTTTCTCTTCGGACATGACCTCTGCCTCGATCTTCACCTGGACGCCGGGCTCCATTACCACGGCAAGGAAATCCTCCTCGTCCATTACGTCGAATCGCAGATCCTTCCCCAATAGCCCTGACACCGCCCCCGTCAGATAGCCGCCAAGGAAATACGGCTCCTCCACTTCTATCTCGTAGAGGGCGAACTTCATCTTCTCCCCGTCCATGGAATCCAGGGCGACCTTGCTCAGTCCGATGCC
>DAOVJP010000172.1 GCA_030673205.1 Thermoplasmata archaeon | reverse complement strand
TGTCTGGGCGTGCCAGACGAGACACGACAGGCCTTCAAAGATGGGACCACCACCTTCGAGCGCGTCCTCCCGGGACCGGACAGGATGTACCCTGACACGGACCATCCGCCCGTGGCTCTGTCCAAAGAGAGGATAGAGAAGCTCCGGAGCCGTTTGAGCGAGCCTTCTTGGAGCAGGGAAAGAAGATACATAGAGATGGGACTGCCCCTTCGATGGGCGAGAGAGCTGTCCATCTCGCCACTGAGAGACGACTTTGAACGAGCGAAGAAGAAAGGCGTGCCGCCCATGCGAGTCGCCCGAGCCCTCGTGGACGAGACGGTGGCGTTCAGGAGAAAGAGGGTGAAAGGGTTTGAGGAACGAATGACCTCGTCGCTCGACCTGCTCAAGGAGCCCGTTCCCATGTGGGCATGGACAAAATGGGTGGAAAGAGGAGGAACGGCCCCCACGATGGCTTCTGAGGAGGATGTGAAGACGACTGTGAAAGAGTTGTGGGGTGGGAAGGACAAGGGAGGGTTGGACTGGCTCATAGGGGAGACATTGGCTCGATTCGACGGCTGGGCCTCCGTACCCATCGTGGTGGAAGAGGCAAAAAAGATGATGGAGGGATAGGTCTGGGTGAGAGGATCGATGGCAGGATGATAGCGGCCGATGTGAAGGAAGAGCTAAAACAGAGACTGGAGACCCTGGGACGGCCAGTGGCCCTCACAGGCATCATTGTGGGGGAGAAGGACGCGGACCTGGTCTATGCCCGCATGCGGGAGAAACACTGCGCTTCCGTTGGCATAGAGGCGCGATTGATCAAACTCCCCGCCGACACGGAGATGAAGGAATTACTGGATACGATAGAGCAACTCAACGAGAATAGGGAAGTACAGGGCATAGTGGTACACTACCCCCTCCCCTCCCACCTAGACCCAAAACAGGTGGCTGGCTTTGTCTCTCCCCGGAAGGATATAGATGGCCTGCACCCTGAGAACATGGGGCGGTTGTTCAGTGGCGACGAGAAGATGCCTCCGGCCACCCCTGCCGCCGCGATATACATACTGAAAGCCATGGGCATGGAGTTGAAGGGAAAAGAGGTGTGCGTGGTCAACCACAGCCCTGTGGTGGGTAAACCACTCTCGATCATGCTATTGAACAGAAATGCTACGGTACATGTGTGCCACGTGTTCTCCGAGGACACGGCTAGATGGGCGCGCGAAGCGGACGTGTTGATCACCGCCGCTGGCGTGCCCGGACTGATAACGACGGATATGGTGAAGGAGGGGGCGGTGGTCATCGACGTGGCCATGAACCGCAAGGATGGAAAGCTCTGTGGAGACGTGGCCTACGAAGAGGTGTTGGAAAAGGCGGGGGCGGTGACACCGGTGCCAGGGGGCGTGGGACCTGTTACGAACGCCATGCTGTTGAGGAACGTCGTGCGGGCGGCGGAAAGGGCGTAAAGCTTTTTACCCTCCTCTGCCCTCTCAGTCCAGAGGCTTGTCTTATGATGCCTGGTATGCGCGGTATGAACCAGAAGCAGATGATGAAACGTATGGGGATCAAGAATGAGGATATCGGTAGGGTGACCAAGGTCATCATAAAGACCGAGGACAAGGATTACGTTCTCGATCACCCCGAGGTCCAGCTTATGAGAGCACAGGGCCAGACCATCTTCAATATCGTTGGGGATTACGAGATCGTGGAGCCAGGTGCGGGCGGCGAAGAAGGAGGAGGGGAAGAGGGGGGGTTGCGCATACCCCAAGAGGACATAGAACTCGTAGCCCGACAGACCAATGTCTCCGATGAAGAGGCGCTGGCGGCGCTGGAGGAATGCGACGGCGAGCCAGCAGAGGCCATCATACTATTGATGAGCAGAGGATGAGGAACGAGCATGGAGGAGGAAATACGGGCCCACGTGTTCTTCTCCGGAATTGTACAGGGCGTGTTCTTCCGGGCGCACACGGCGGAAAAGGCATCCGGCCTGGGATTACGGGGATGGGTGAGAAACCTCTCGGATGGGAGGGTGGAAGCTGTCTTCGAAGGGCCGCGAAAAGATGTGGAGGCGGCCATAGCCTATTGTGTCGGAGGGCAGCCCCACGCTAGGGTGGATGATATGAAAGTAGAGTGGGAAGAGCCCACTGGAGAAGGAAGTTTCCGCCGTCGATGACCTATGGCTCTTTCAGTTCCACCCCATACAATCTCTCCGGGTTCTTTCTGAATACTATGTCCAACTCCGTCTCCGTGGCCATTCCCCCCTCCAATAGCCATCTGGCCCTCTTGGGCACCGTTGTGGGGGCGAGCACCGCCCCTGGTCTATCCGGGTCGTCTATGTAATCCGTCTCCATGGTGAAACGCGTTCCCTGAGAAAGGGCCTTCTTCACCGCATCCTTGCCTGCCAGCACCGATGGGAATATACCTCTGTTCTCCTCGATGGATATGGTGGGAGTGGAATAGTGCTTCACCACCTTCTCCCTTGGCAGCCCTGCGTTGTCTGCCATCTTCGCCAGGTCCTTCCACGTCTGTTCGGTGGCGCTCTCGCAATGAACGATCACCGGACAGCCCAGTTCGGCGGCCAACTCCATGCCATATCCAAGTATCTCGTTGGAAGCCTCCCACGTCCACTCATCCACCGGGAAATGCGGACGGCCGACCTCGCCTATGGCATGTGCCTTCCCTTCCTCCACCAACGTAGCGGCTTCCTCCATGCCTCTTCGCATCACGGCCACCGCCTTCTCCTTCCCCAGCATCTCGACCAGCCTCAGAAGCTCAACCGGATATGGTCCCAGGGAGACCAACACTCCCACCCCGGTGTTCTCCCTCACCTCCTCTGCCATGGCCAGGGTTACCTTGTATTGTGAGAGGAATGAGCCCTCCAATACTGGAGTTTCTTGATATGGCATGTGGGAGAGCACGATATGCGTCCCTCCTTTCTTCTCAAAATCCCTGATGGCCCTCCATCCCATGCCCCTGGGCGATAGGTGGAGATGGTTGTCAAGAACGATCATAGGATCACATCATGTGTCTGCTATGGGAACACGGAGGTTCAGACCACCACCGCCCCGGCGCTCTCCAGGTTCTCCAGGACAACTTCCACCGCCTGTTTGAGCTCGTCCATATCCTTCGGTCCAGTGAACGCCACCTTTCCAGCGGAGAATATCAGTGCTGTCGAGCGGGGCTCCTTGATGTGATAGATGACACCGGGGAAAAGCTCCGGATCATATTCAGCGTCATTCTCCAACACGTTAACGGTCATCTCCAGGTCGATCTCCTGCGCCAGGTCCATGGAGGCCACTATGTTCTTTATCCCTATCTCTAGGGCTTCATCATCTTCTTTAGGGGTGGTAGTGGATATGCCCTCTTTTTCCAGTAGTTCGGAGAGCTTCTTGTACGCCGCCTCTATCTGCTCCATCTTCTTGAGCCCGGTGCATATGGCCTTTCCATTCTTCAGCAACAGGAACGCCGCCTTGGGGTCCAGCAACTTGTACAACACGCCTTCGAACTGGTCGGGGTTGTAGGCGGCGCCTATGAGATGCTCTCCTACGACGGACAGATCAAATCCCTCAGCCAACCTGGAGGTGGCGACGATGTTGTCAACCTTTACCTTCACCATGGACATCAACTCTCATCCGTGTATCCCGGCCTTGGGTTAAATATCTTTGCGCCCCATGCTGTTGAAGCACAATGGCCCTTGGTTAATGCCCGTGGCCAACATCCACGGCTAATACCCGTAACCAATTCGCCATAAACCTTTTGTAACCCAACCTTCAATTGGTACAGGATGACATCTCCCATTCCTGTGCCCAAAGGCAGCAGCGGGGCGGTAGCCATTCTTCTAGCAACGCTCTTCCTTGCCGCTAGCTTCTATGGATACACGTCTATCACAGCACACCTCACCCCCGCTACGCCAGGGTGTTCGGCTCCGTCTCTCCCTCTCTCTATAGGGACGGGCTCTGGAGGCATTGACCCGCCACCCGAGGCAAACACGCAGAGATCCTCTAGCTACAAATACGAGCTCACGTGGGAGTTGGGGGATGTCTACCCGGAATGGGGGGGAGTGATGAGCGTTTCATTGACGAACACCGGGGGCAACACGATATATATCAATTCCCTTGGGATCAGGGGTGACTGGATCGATTCCGGTATAAACCTGGAAAAGGGCATATATGTAGAGCCTGGTGAGAAAGAAGGCCTGGGAATAATCCCCTTCCCGGGGCCACACTATTCCAACCCCAACAGGTATTATCATTACCAGCTTGCCCTGGGTTTCCTTGTGCTG
>DAOVJP010000130.1 GCA_030673205.1 Thermoplasmata archaeon | reverse complement strand
CCAGCGAGAACGGCGTGCCCTCGCAGAGTACCAACGGCACTGTGGACAACAAATCCACCGACCTCGCCCAGGGATACGGCCTCGTGGATGTTGACAAGGCCATAGCCATATCGCTGGCCCTGGAAGAACTGCGAAAAGAGGCGTCGAACGCCACGGTGTGGGACGCCTACCGCGTATACTCCAACATGAGCACGAACAAGACCCTGTACAGGGAGGAGAGGACCGATGCACTCGAAACGAGCTGGCATGGAGAATGGGGGCAGGCTAGCTCGAAGGCCGGTGGAAGCATGGAAACGGACCAGAGACGCCTAGTGTACATTCCTCCGGAGGCGACCAAGCTCGTTGTGGACCTGCAATATGCTCCGATATCCGTGGACCAGGGTGTCACCGTGGGCCAGTTGACCCTCACATATGACAGCAACCTGGACAACCAGAGCGATTGGACCGCAGCCTCTGTGCATGAGGAAATAGATATATCGGGCCAGGGAGGCGGGTACTGGGCCTTCGATGTGGAGGGCCAGGGATTCTCCTTCCCCTTTGGGGGCAGGCCCAGCACACAATTCAGGGAAGCGAGGATGGAATACGATGTCAAACTGCGCCTTGTCTTCTCGCCGGAGGGGAACGATACCATAACCGTGAACGCTACGGACCTCCAGGCCCGTGTGGCCCAATGGGATTTCTCAACCCCTGAGAACGAGGGGAACACCACGATACTGCTGGAGACCGCCTTCTACGACCTGAACGCCCTCTATGTGGAAGAGCCATCGGCCCCACCTCCTGCGCCTGTGCCCGGGATGCCATTGTGGCCCTTCCTTCTGATCCTTGCGATGTTGGGGACTGCTGCATACGTTTATAAGCGGAAAAGAACGAAGGCTAGGGTTCCAACGATGGATATAGCGGCTAGGGCAATGACGAAGGATGTTTCGACCATCACAGCGACGGAAGCAGAGACCACATAGAAACTACATGTCCACGACACATGCCCCACAGACCACACGCATAGACCACACGCATAGACCAACACTCACAGACCAAGATGACATAATATGGCGCGGAGGTCCCCACCCCCGACGATCACGTCCGCCTCCCTCTTCACTATCTCATCAGCGGGGTTGAACGCTATTCCCATGCCCGCCTCCTTCAGCATGGGGGCGTCTATGCGGCTGTTCCCCACCGCAGCCGTCCTTTCCCTCGAAAGGCCCGCCTCTTCCATTATCGAACGAAGGGAAGAGAGCTTATCCCTCAGAGCAACGCCCAATATCCCCTCTCCCCTCAGCCCTCCCTTCTCATCCACCTCAAGGTCGTTGGCATACACCTCTTCTATGCCCAGTTCATAGGCCACTCTCTTGGCCAGCGGAAGAAGGCCTCCGCTCACGATGGCGGTCTTTGCTCCGGCCCCCTTTATGGCGGCCAAGGTCTCTTTGGCACCGGGCATGATGGGAACGCCATCTAATATCCTGGCGATCTCCTCATACGAAACATGCTCCCTCCCACGGCGCCATAGGGCTATGTCCCTCCTCATGAACTCGTGGTCGTCTATCTCACCCCTGTTGTAGGCTTGGTACGACTCCTCGTTGTTGGTACTATAATGGTCATGCACCCACACCCAGGAACTCTCAGGCTCCACCAGGACACCATCCAGGTCAAAGACGACCAGGTCGTATTTCATGGAGAGAGAAAGGAGGCGGGTATGTTAATGTTTTTCCAACCTCTTGAGGGCCTGTTCCAACTGTTCCGTCCTCTCTCCGTTCTTCAGCCCGGAGAATATCCTGAGACTCTCGGACAATGTCTCCCTTGCCTCCCTAACATTCCCATGTTCAGCTAGGAAACACCCATATTCGTAGAGGGCGTCTGCGGTCCTATACGGCATGTCCAGATCCCTGCGGATGGATATGGTCCTCTGAAAATATCTCTCAGCCCTCTTCGGATCCTCTCTCAGCCAATAGATCACGGCAAAGGACATGTATACGCCAGACATGCCCAATCGGTCCTCTAGCTTCTTGAATATAGCCTCGCTCTCCTCACAGAGATCGAGAGCTTCATCCGACCTCCCCATGCGGGCGCAATTCTCGGCCGCGTTGAACATTGCCCATCCTTCCATGGACCGATAGCCGACACGCTTGGCCATTCTGATGCATTCCTTGTACTCTCCCAGGCTCTCTTCGAACCTCTGATGGCGGGCATAGGCCACCCCCAGGTTGTTGTGCAAAGTGGCCAACCCTCTCTCGTCATTCGCCTCTTTAAGGGCGGCCTTGCTTTTCTTCGCGTAGCTCTGCATCTCCTCGAACCGCCCCCACTCATCGCTTATGTTAGCCAATGCCATGTATGCCTTTCCCGCCATCCGGGGATTGTTGGCCTTCTTGCACCTCTCGGCGCATTTGAGCATGATCTTCGATCCTTTTTCATACTCTCCCTTCCTCCATAGTACGTTGCCCATCCCATACTCGGCCTCCTGGACCTCCTCCTCGTTCCCCCTTACCTCTGCCAAGGACCGGGCCTCCTTGTAGTCCTCCATGGATCCATTCTTATCCCCCTCACGCAGGTGCAGGTCTCCCCTGAGCAGGAGGAACCTGGAGGCCAGCTCCGGCGCGTTCAATGCGCCATCCTTCTCCGCCCTGTCTATATGATCTCTAGCTTCGTGAAGGTTGCCCACCATCCTCGCGGCCTCGGCCATATCCAGTTCATGGGCCAACTCCCCTCCTCCCCCGGCTTCCCATGTCTTCTCGCCGAGCTTCTTGACCTTCATATATACGGTGTTGGCTTTCTCCTTTCCGAAGAGCGACAACGCGTTCGAGAGCCGCAAAGCCACCTTGGACAGGTCCTGTGGTTCTATATCATCATAGGGGATGTCCAATGTGGAGCACTGCTTCTTCAAAATGAAACCGCCCATATCCCCAACATCATTATCCAGAATATTCATTATCTCTCCACTCAATTGCGATGTCAAGACCTAACCACCGACCTACGGTATGTGTGCCGCGTATTTCTGTTTTTCCCCTCTGCCATTCCCTCCTATTTCACGCCTACCATCTAACGCCACCAACCTCGTCAGCCTAGACACAGGTAAATTAACTTGCCGCTTTCGGTTAATCGGCTATTTCTTATTAGGTCGTACCTAAGAACTTGCTTCTTTTGTGCTAACGCTTAAGATTATCCAAACATACACCCATGTCACAAAAATAGATATGAACGCCAGTATCACATTTGTCCAGAGCCAATACGCCGATACGTGAGTACTCCCTACCATTAAGTAGAGCAACGCAGAGAGCATGGTCGAAAGAATGACCAACACAGGAAATAAAACAAGGTCACAAAGGGTTTTTCTTTCGTTGCTCAACTTCCTAAGGGCCATCACACTGCGTTCCATCTTTCTTTGTTGTTCTATGGCATCATTCCATATACTCTCATAATGCGCCTTAAGTCGCTCCCAATCGCCAGGGAGCATCTTGTATAGCCCCGCATCTTTCTTCAACTTCAAATTGTGTGGGTCACATATATCTAGGAAATTCCATCTTTTCCCATCGACTTGATGCGCCACTTTTCCTGATAATTGCTTTATGAGATATTTGCGAGCCGCTCCATCGTCGGTAATGGGCATTTTAGCTGCTCTGGTTAAGTCATGCTCAAAGAAGTAAACACTCCCCGTCATTCGGTAGAAATTGTCTTGCAGGGTAGAAAGGTACTCTTGTCTTGTATTCTCCAATGCGCCCCATCTATAGAATAGCGCTAGGAGCAATAACCCGACAAGCGCAGCCAATCCTTGAAAGATTGATGCATTAGTGTAGAAGATTTCTTTCGGCGAAGGAAACCATGAATAGCAATATATTAACATCCAGCCCATGACGTATATTACCGCCATGAATGGACTAAGCAACATCAAAATCCTACCAAACCCAGAAACTATCTTCTTTGTTATCGGCATTCAACACTCCTCAGGACGTGAATGTGATATTTGTGTTTAAGCGTTTTCACCGCCTCGCCTCCAACCTCCACACAGCATCCCTCCCCTCTCACCCCAAGAAACCTTTAAATCCACCAGATGGTTTAAGAGGGGGTAATAGCGATGGCAAAGATAAGTCGTGCGTTGTTGAGCGTCTCCGACAAGAGGGGCATCGTGGATCTTGCAAAGGTTTTGAGCGAGAAGGGCATAGCATTGTTGTCCAGTGGCGGCACCGCCCGGACCATAAGGGAGGCCGGGATAACTGTGGAAGATGTGGCAGAGGTGACCGGCGCCCCGGAGATGCTGGATGGGCGAGTGAAGACCCTGCATCCCGTGATCCACGGCGGCATATTGGCCCGAAGAACACCGGATCACCTGGACCAACTGGAGGAGAGGGGCATAGGGACCATAGACATGGTTGTGGTGAACCTCTATCCGTTCAGAGAGACAATAGCCAAGGGATGCGCGTTGGAGGATGCGGTGGAGCAGATAGACATAGGGGGGCCAACGCTCATAAGGAGCGCAGCCAAGAACCATAAGAATGTTACCGTGGTGGTCGATCCCTCTGACTATCCTCTCGTCCTGGAGGCCATGGGTGATGGGCGCACCGTACCCGCGGACATCATGCGGGAGCTGGCCTACAAAGCCTTCGACCATACGGCCAGATATGACATCGCCATATCGGGATACCTGTGGAAACAATACCATCCGGAGGAGCCGTTCCCACCCCATCTCAACCTCACCTTCAAACGGGAATTCCAGACCAGATACGGGGAGAACCCACATCAGAAGGGGGCGTTCTACCTGGAGGAAGAAGAATACGGCACCTGCGCCGCCAGGGCCGAACAGCTCCACGGCAAACAGCTCTCCTACAACAACATACTGGACCTCAACGACGCGCTGGAACTGATAAAGGAGTTTCCGGAGCGACCGACCATAGCGGAGATAAAACACACCAACCCCTGCGGCATAGCCAGTGCCGACAGCATAAGCGAGGCATACCGGCTCTCCCACAGCATAGACCCCATGAGCGCCTTCGGGGGAGTGGTGGCCGCCAATCGTCCGGTGGACGAGGCTACGGCGGAGCAGATGAAGGACCTCTTCATAGAGTGCGTCATAGCACCCTCTTTCACCCCCAAAGCGTTGGAGATACTCACCAGAAAGAAGAACATACGGTTGTTGG
>DAOVJP010000004.1 GCA_030673205.1 Thermoplasmata archaeon | reverse complement strand
CCACACCCCCGGTCACCACAGCATACCATACCTTTCTCTTCGGCATCCCTAGGAGGCGGCCCATTATCGTCCCTCCCACGCCCCCGGAGCCCTGGAAAGGGAACATGACGAACAATGCCACGCCTATGAACGCCAGCTTCCTCAGCCACGTTTTTTCCTTGAGGTATTCTCCCCCTTTGGTCTCCATCTTTCTTATTATGGGGCCGAAGAACGGGACCTTGAGGACAAGGTCGAAGTTCCACATGAGGAACAACCCGACGACCATGTCGACGAAGGCTATGGCCAATGCGCTCGTGACGATGGCGTTGAAAGCTGAGAATCCATGCAGCTTTACCAGGCCGTTCACCATGATAGGTATGATGGATTCTTTTCCCAATGGGGGAAAGAAATATCCCATTATGCCTCCGCCGATGACAATGAACTGGGGCCAAGAGAATATCGCATAGAGGGCGAGTATGAAGAGGGCGGCGATGGCAAAAGGCAGGAAGAATAAAAGCAACGCCTTTAGAATTCGCTTTGCCCGCGATACTGAAATATCCCTTTTATCAGACACGCAACGGCATTCTGAAGAGAGTATATTTCACTTTCCCCTCCGCCATCTCCCCTGTCATCTCCCTCCAACAGTCCTTCTCCGCCGTCCTCCCTTCTCCCTCCAACAGTCCGTCTCCCCCGCCGCCTCGGCTCATCTGTTGGGGGACCTATGCACCACCAGCGCCGCATGGTCCTTTTGCAACGGGGAGAGATCGACAAAGAAGTCCACGGGATATCCTCCTGCGACCAGCTGGTCCGCTGCCTCCTGGTACAATCTATTGGGGGGCATAGAGGAATCCACGCTCCTGGCCTTGAACATCAGCATGCCGACGCCTCTGGGCTGCAACAGCATGTCCGCGTTTCGGATGAATATCTCCACCTGGTCCCGTTGGGACACGTCCTGGTACAGCACATCCACCCTCCCGACCACCGGAAGATATCTCTCCGGCCATCTGGCGTCACCCAATATCGGGATCAACTGAGGCCGGTCCCTAGATACATCCACGAGATCACGGAATGAGCGGGGAGAGAATTCTACACAGAACACCTGTCCACGCCGCACTATGTCCCCTACATGACTGGCGGTCGTTCCGTTAGCCGCTCCCAGGTAGAGGACCGTGGCCTCCGGGTGGAATGGAAATATCTCTCCCTTCTTTTGTATATAGGCGGCGAGCTTGCTCCTTCGGGGGTTCCAATGGCGATACTCCTTTCCTTTCTGCCGTACCAACCTTTCCCCGTACACCTTTTTCCCCGGTGTGAAATTGCGAGTGAATAGCCCCGGGCCATCCGTGAATACACCGGGGAAGATGTGTGGGCGTATCATCTCCTTCCTCCGGAGCGTTTTCCTCCACCGCTTCTTCCCCTGCTACTACCTTTGCCTCCCTGGCCTCCATCTCGGCCCCCGCCTCCTCCACCACGGCGGTACTGGCCCTCTCTCTTTTTGATAGGGGGGTTGGGATATCGTTTGCGTATCTCATCCATTCTCTTGTCCAACTGCTCCAATATATCTTTGGAGATGTCCCTTCCGGATGCGTTGTCTACCCTGGCGGCTATGCTTATCTTGGCAGCCAGGCTTCTGGATATCTTCCCCCGCTGCCATTGCGGGGCGTTGTGCACCAGGGTATGCTGGAATATGTAACCGTGCTTAGGGGGCTTCTTCCCCTCCCTCAAATGAAGGAAGAGAGCAGTCTCTGCGCCAAGCACCTGAACCGTGCTTGCGGGCAACATGGCCAGGCGCTCCAATCCTCTGGCAGCGGCGATGAGCCGTGCGCCCAGCACCGGTCCGGCCACGGCGCTCGTGTTCGGAGCTATGTTCGTCATGATGACACGGATGTATCTTTCCATCCTCTCCTTCTCCTTCATCACATCCTGCAACAATCTGGCCAGGGAGCGTATGGGGGCCATGTCTTCCGGTTCCATCTCCCCTGTCACGATCGCGTCCAGATCGGTGTTTCCCCGTATCTCATCAGCCGTGCCGAAGGCGGCCACCACCTCCACCAGTTTCTTGGAGGAGAGGCTTCTGACAAGATCGTGGCTGTGATGCCCATACCACTCCGCCAGTCTCTCCGAGAGTAGGTTAACGGTCTTGTTGAGCTCGTCCAGGGCGCCCATTGCTTCTATGAGAAGGCGGTCCCGTCCCGGTGCCGCCAACCCCTTCCTGGCCACGACCAGCATGGCGCTGTGCAAGAGTTCCGACCCCAATCCATGATCTTCAGGAACGAGGGGGAACGGCAGGAACTCGTACTTGCCCAGGGATGTCTGGCGGTGTTCCGTCACCAGCACCTCTGTCATCTCTTTCTCCTCAACCACCCCAATCCCCACCACTATCTCCCTCTCTTCATCCAGCACCTCCCCTGACTGCATCGCTATTATCCTGTCGGCCAGTTCCTCGGCGTCTTGTGGAAACAGCTTCTTCTCCACGACCTCTCCGTCCTCCACGAGGAACACGCCGAACCAACGCGTAACCAGATACAACACCTATCTCACCCCACCCTCTTTAGCACTGGCTGTAACTTTTTCAACACGTTCAATAACAACATTTTCTTTGGTATCTCCACATGTTTCAGGCCGGTCAGGCCCAACAAACCGGGTTTGGTGTCATTGCCCACGGCGACCAGGAGTTGATCTTCCAACACTATCTCCACCCTCTTCCCGTTCTGGGCCAGATATTCCCCCACCCATGCGAACTTGGATATGGATGCCATGTCCAGCTTTGAGAACATCAGCCCCTCAGGCTCATATCCCGATGCCTCCACTATCTTCATGAAACTATCTCTGACAGGCGCGGAGGCCCTGACCATCTCATCCAACAGAGCTATGACCCCCTCCAGGTCGTGTATCTTCACTACCAGCGCATTCTCGTCGAAACGAAAGGACCACAACGATCTGTTGTTCTCGTTGTACTCCATGGAAAGCGCACCACGTTGGACCAACGCCCACGCGGCCATCACATTCTCTGCTGTTCTCATCCTCTACCTCTGCCCTTGTTCTATTTACGGGATCGGAACAAGTTCACCTTGAACGTGGCCTCTCCGCTGAGCTTGAGATCGTCGAACTTCACATGTATCTCGCTCTCCCTGGCTTGGAAGACCTTTATCAGCTCTTCTATAAAGATCGGGGCGTATTCCGCAACAGCCTGTATCTCCTTGCTCATCTCATCCTTACCGCTCATTTTACCACGGAATTGCGAAGGCAGGAACGGTATAAATATGTATGCGCATACCAGGGTGCTCTACTACTGCGCGCTTTTTTGTGGCTATAGATATAAGGGCATACGGAACTGTGCAAAGCAAAAAAATATTTAAGCCCCGGACCGATAGGCAAACCGTCATGGATATCCTAGCATATCTCTCTGTCATAGGCGCATTGTTGGCGTTAGCCACCGTCGCCCACATGTTTCATAAAGGCACTTGGAAGGAGAAGAGCCACCATTATTTCACTCTCTACCTCTTCTTCGCCGCCCTCTACTGTATCTTCGAGGCCCTTCGATTGTTTGCCTTGGAAGCGGATGGCGGGGATATGGCATTGCTCTGGAAGATAGCCGCCGCTGCCACACTCTTGCTGTTGGCAACCCAGTTCCTCGCCTTTTCTATGGAACTCACCTATGGGAAGGTGCGTTGGCCTCCCATCTGGTTGGGGGAACTGGCGGCCTTTGTCCTCCCTGTGCTCATGATAAAGGAGATGAGCTATACCGCATGGGGGTGGGAGCCTGTCTACGACCGCATCTGGTTGGGCCTGTACGGCATAGCCTGCGTGTCGCTAGCACTCTTCTCTATGATATGTCTAGGGAGGGCGAAAAAAGAGCTGGGGCCGGAGAGCGAGGATGCGAACATGCGGATGTCCCTTATCCTTGTGGGTTTCGTCATCTTCGTCGCCATAGGTCTAGGCACGAACTTTTTCTTCAGATTCTTTTCCGTGGATATCCCCTCCTTGCTTGGTCCGTTGATGTTCATACCCAACATCTTCATCGCCTACGCCTTATGTGCAAAGAAGGAAGCGAAGAGATAAAGCACAAACAAAGCACAAACCTTATTATCATGATGCCATCTAACACATACTTCTGGTGATGTTCATATGAAAACCGCTGTTGTAGCCATAGGGGGAAACGCCATCCTTCGGTCCCAGGAAGAGGGAACCATGGAGGAGCAGCGGAGTAATGTGGAGGGCACTGTGCGACATCTCGTGGACCTTATCCAGGAGGGATACGAGTTCGTGGTGACACATGGCAACGGCCCGCAAGTGGGGGCCATACTCCTGCAGAATGAGGAGGGAAAGGATGTGGTCCCCCCGATGCCCTTGGATGTCTGCGGCGCAGAGACCCAGGGGCAGATAGGCTATCTCCTCCAACAGGCATTCACCAACGAGATGAGAAAAAGAGGCATAGACAAGGTGGCGGTGTCCATAGTCACCCAGGTCGTGGTGAGAGAAGAAGACCGCGCTTTCTCCCATCCCACCAAATACATAGGCCCCTATTACACCATGAAGGAAAAGGAGATATTGGAGGAAAAGGGGTGGACCATGAAAGAGGATCCCCGCGGGGGTTTCAGACGGGTAGTGCCCTCCCCTGAACCCGTAGATATCATTGAGAAGGATATCATAAAGCGTCTCGTGTTCGGAGAGAACAGATATGTGGTCATAGCGGCAGGGGGAGGCGGCATCCCAGTCATCGACAGGAATGGAGCATATGAGGGCGTGGAGGCGGTCATAGACAAAGACCTAGCCAGCGGCGTACTGGCATCTTCTATCGGCGAAAAACTGTTCATACTCCTCACCGACGTGCCCCATGTCTCAAAGAACTTCGGCAAACAGGAGGAAGAGGGGCTCTTTTCGCTGACCGCAGAAAAGACGAGAGCTCTCTTGGACGAAGGCCACTTCCCTCCTGGCAGCATGGGGCCGAAGATAAAGGCGGCGCTCTGTTTTCTGGAACAAGGAGGGGAGAGGGTGCTGATAACATCCCCGGAAGCGCTCGTGGAAGCCATAGAAGAGAGAGATGGGACCTGGATAATAGGATAGATGGTCTTGTACTGAGGATAGGGGCATATGCATAGAGGCGCAAGGGACACAAAACCCTTGCGGACGCAAAACGTTAATAGGGTGAGGCATTTTCAGTAACAGCTAAGGGAGTGAACATGACCGATACGGATGTTGTCGTTGCCCATGTCGAAAAAGGACACACCATGGCACGTGCTGGCCCTCTTGTGGCTATCCTCATTACTTTGTGGGTTTTCATGCTGCATGTCTCGCCCTCCTTCTTCCACACATTTCCCTTCGGGTTGGGACTCGATACCTGGCGTGTCATAGCCACTGTTGTCCTTGGCCTCGTACTTCTCATGGAGGCGCGTGTCGTCTTCGGCTCGGCCAAACCGGAAAAGCAGAGCAAGAAAGCAGAAAAGGAAGAAGGAGCGGGGGAGAAGGTGACGGTAGATTATCCCCCCAAGATAACCGGGGTCATCTATGCCGACACATACATGCCTATAGATGGGTTGACAGAATTGAAGATGCGAACGATGATGGCCCGGGCCTGCCCGCTCTGTGAGAACGAAGAGGAGTGCTGGGAGAAGGCTGGCAAGAGCATATCCAAAGAGGACTTCATGGCCAACATGGAGTGCAAAGAGGGGTTGAGAGAGCTTGGCGCTTCCCTATAGATCCCTGTTTATCCATAGGGTTATGTTTAAGTATAGTAATAGTATGGGGGAACTCCGCTCTAAAAGGAGACTCTAAATGGCCCGAATGCATGCTCGAAGAAAAGGAAAGTCTGGATCCACTAGACCATACGTATCTTCCAATCCCGATTGGGTTCCTATACAGAAGGATGAGATAGAGGAGCTTGTGGCATCACATGCCAAAGAGGGCCTGTCCTCGAGCGAGATAGGGATAAAGCTACGTGACCAGTATGGAGTTCCCAACATCAAACTCGCCACTGGAAAGAGCGTCATGGACATCTGCAAGGAGAAGAATGTGGCCCCGAAGATGCCTGATGACCTCATGAACCTTTTGAAGACTGCGGTCAAGATGATCGCTCATACCAAAGAGAATCCCAGGGACCTGCACAACAAGAGAGGCCTCCACCTTACAGAGTCTAAGATAAGGCGCCTCGCGAAATATTACAAGAGGCAGGGCGACCTACCCGAGAAGTGGAAGTATAACAGGTCGGATGCTAGACTCATGGTGGAGTAGGGCGGTATGCCCACCATAGCGAACCTTGTATCCGAGGTCTTTGCTCATCGTTTGATGGAGGGAGTGGATGCTATCATCTCTTCCAAAGCACATATTCGCGTGTTCTCTCATCACGATGCAGACGGCATATCCGCCGCCAGTGTACTCTGCAAGGCGTTGGACAGGGCGGGCATAGGGTATCATGCCACCATCTTGAAGGGTCTGGAAAGGAGGTTCGCGGAGGAACTGCCCCCAAATGACACCTACATATTCATGGATATGGGAAGCAGCCATCTTTCTGAACTTGAAGAAAAGCACATGGTCGTAGTTCTAGACCATCACAAACCAGCTAGGGATAGCGAGAAGGTGTTCCATGTGAACACCCACATATTAGGGGTGGATGGGACCAACGAGGCATGTGCGGCGAGCCTGGCATTCCTTTTCTCCCTATGCCTGGACTATGAGAATTGGGACCTAGCTCCCTTGGCCATGGTGGGCATGATAGGGGACAAACAACACCTAGGCGGTTTCAAGGGCGTCAACAAGCTCATTGTGGAGGCAGCCGTGAAGAAGGGGTTGGTGGAGCGTCCATGGGGATTGGCGGCTGATGGAGATACGCTGGTAGAAGCTGTGTCCGGTTCCTTCGACCCCTATTTCCCAGGACTATCTGGAAGTACAGAGAGGAGCACATCCTTCCTTGAAAAGAACAGCTTCGTCCCCGATGCATCTCTCCACGGATTGGAAGAGGGGGAGATGAGGCGCCTAGCCTCTCTGTTGGCAATTGGGCTCGTGGAGCGAGGAGCGGACCCGGTCGGAATAGAGAACATAGCCGGTCCCAAATATGTAGAAAAGAGCACAGGAAGACGCCTGGACACCCTGGTTGATCATGCCAATGCATCCGGAAAGGATAAGATCGGCGGCGTAGGGGTGGCCATGCTCATGGGGGCATCGTGGGCATTGGATGATGTGTCAAAGGCATATGGGTCCTATAGGAGTTCGCTGCTCGAACGATTGAACGATATGGAGGAGAAAGGGGCGCAGGAGATCGGGCCTATACAATATATCGTCTCTGACAAGGCCTCCTTGAACGGCGCCCTGGCCGGGATAGGCATGCAGTTCATATTGCCCCAGGGGAAGGCTACCTTCGTCCTATCTCGGGTTGATGGGAAGACCAATATCTCTTCTCGAGGTACCAGAAGCCTTGTGGATAACGGGTTGGACCTCTCAAAGGTGTGCAATTCCACAGGGAAGAGGTGCGGCGGGGAAGGAGGGGGGCATCCGATAGCATCCGGAGCCAGTGTTGAGACGGAAAAGGAAGAGGAGTTCTTGCGGCTGGCCTCGGAGATGGTCGCCTCTCAACTTTCCGAATAGTTCACTACCCATACCCCCCCAGGCCGCTGCTCATACCCTCAGGCCACTACCCAATCCCACTGCCGTCCTTAACAACGGCCACTGCCCTCTCTCAACCTATCTTATGCCCACATTTCGGGCAGAACACGCTGTCCACCGGTATATCTTTCCCACAACCAGAGCAGACGAGTATCTCCTCCAGCAGGCGTGTGCCGCAGTGTCTACAGAACATGGAATCCTCTTCCACCTTTTCTCCACATGATGGACAGGTCTCTTCCTTCGGTTCCTCCATTTCCCCTTCGCCACGCTCTCCACCTATCTCCCCTTCTCCCATCTCCCCTTCGCCACGCTCTCCACCTATCTCCCCTTCTCCCATCTCCCCTTCCTCACGCTCCCCACGTGTCTCTTCTCCCTTATCCACGATCTCTACTTCGCCATCGCCCACGGCCACGTGTGCATCGGGTGTTATGTCCTCCCCCTCCGCCAGTTTCCTGGCCCTATTTGCATGGTATAAAGCGCGAGCATAATCTTCGTTGTCAAAGGCCTCTTCGGCCTTATCCAGCTCTTCCAAGCCATCCTCTACCAGCCCCTCCTTCACCTCATCCATCTCTTCCGAGCCATCTCCCTTCAACTCCTCCTCCACCTTATCCAGGGATTCACGGGCCCTCTGTATCATGAATTTTGCAGGGAGCTTGTTGCTGCGTTGGTCCAGCGCCTCCTGCGCCTTTTCATGGAGCTCGTTCAACGTCCCTATCCCTTCCTCTTCCTCCTGTCCTCTGTTCAATCTAGCCATCCTAGGATCCTCCTTCTGGGGGGCGGTGGAGAGCGTGCCTGCGATCTCTTGCTCCGGCTCCTCTTCCACCGGGGGAGAGGGCTGTGCGGCCATTTGTTCTTTACTGTGCATCAACAGAACCTTCGCCCTATCGGAATAGTCCAGTGAAGCGACCCTATCACCATCCCCATAGGCTTCTCTGGCCATTTGCAGCATGTCCCTGGCACTGGATGTGTCCATCCCCTTGCCCCGCATGTATTCCAATATCCTCTCTGTACGCTTCAACGAGTTGTAGGCCTCATCCTCGACCAACCCCTTCTCGCTTTTGATCTCGACCACCATGCGGTTGGACCTCGCTTTCAAGAAGCGTATCATCATCACTATGAACAGAGGCACTCCCAATACTCCAGCGGCCATCAACAGCACCATGATGCCTGTGTCCATCGGCATCAGTTCTCACCTCTCTTCTTGTGAAATTCTTTCCTACGGGCTTCCAACAGCCGGGGCTCCACACCATTGTATCCCGCAAACGTGGTCACCTTCGATCCCCGATCCTCAAAGAGCCCTCCCATCTTCTCCTTGTATCTCATGTCCCTCAGCAGATGATGGTCGACGACCAACCGGCATTTCGTCCTGTCCAACAGCTTTCCTAGATTGGATATGCTGTCCTCCAAGCTCTTCCTGCTGAACTTGAATCCGAGCAGATATGTTGGGGGGCCGTCGGCCACCACCAGCGTGGGGTCCATGGACACCACCCACTCGAGCTCTTCCTCGGTGAGAAGGCCCTCCACATCACTGGTATGCACCACCCTCTCCCCTCCATGGGAGACGGCGGTCATTATCACATATCCCAGTCTCGTCCCCTGTGGCCCGTGCGGAAACGGAGGAGAGAAAAGTATGGTCGTATCGCCCTCCTCCACCATCTGGCCATCGGAGAATACGATGTCCGCCTCTCCATCTATGAGGGATAACAGATGCTCCGCTCTGCCTTTCTGGCTCTTGTTGATGTTGGAACGTATGTCCTTGAGAAACACCTTCTTTCCTTTGAACATATCCGCCACTGGCGTATGATGGTCATAATGATAGTGAGAAAGGACCAGGATATCCGCCTTGTCCGCCGCATCATCTATCTTCCTGGCCTGAACCTCCAACTCCTTCTCCTCCACGGAAGCAGGGGGCAAGCTGAACCGCAGAGGACCGAGCGCCACCCCAGGGTCTATCACCATGGATAGGTCAGGCGTCCTCACTGCCGTGGCCATGGACCTCACACCCATGGAATCCGAAGCCAGCAATTCCACTTCCATGCAAGTTCCTATCTTCTTCTCGGTATATAATGTTTGACACCATATCTCTCCAACCATCCACCTCCCCTCCCACCACTAATCCTTCCCTCTTATACCTCCACATCTCGACGTTGTGCTCGAAGCCCCGTCGAGGGATAAGTTAATAGATAGTGTAGAGAGTTGGGGGTCCGTGTCCAAAAGAGAATGGAGCGAGAATGGTTCAGACAGGCCGCCCAGTAGGAAGGAGAGGAAGGAGATATCCCATATATTCCTCTGGGCCATAGGCCTGGAGCTCGTTCTGCTCATAGTGGTGGCCTTCCTCGGCATATCCTTCCGTTTCTTCGACCCGGCGGGAGAGTTGGTGGATGTGGTGGTGGAGAACGCCCCGCTCATCGTGGGCGTGCTCGTGGTCATCATCATAATCAAACTGGCACTGGACCTGGCCAATTTCGGTATGAACCGTTTGGTGAAACGATACCAGGGCGTGGAGAGCTCTGCCAGGATGATCTGGCGCTTCATCTCCTATGGCGTATGGCTTCTGGTGGGCATAGCTATCATCCTCTTGTTGTTCGGAGATGTGTGGGCGTCCATGGTCTGGGTGGCCGTCATAATAGCCGCCCTCATCTACTCCCTTTCTACGTCCCTGCAGAACGTGGCCGCCTGGTTCCAGATAATCTTTAGCCAACCCTACAAGATAGGGGATATCATAGAGATGGGGGACATCCGGGGGTATGTGGTGGATGTCAGCCTCAGTTCCACCATGGTGCGGGAGATGGGCAACTGGGTCAACGGAGATCTGTACACCGGGAGGTTCGTCACCATACCCAATCGGATGATATTGGAGAAAGGGGTAGCCAACTATACCAGACACAACAAGTTCATATACGAATATCTGGCCGTGTCCCTCACCTACGAGAGCGACATAGCCCGTGGAGAGGCTGTCCTCTTGGACATAGTGAGGGAGGTGCTGGGCTCCGCCGACGTGGACTTCGTGAAGGCTACGAAGGACGCCGAGACAAAAGAGTTGGTTCGGGCGATGCCAAAGAAGCCCCGGGTGTTCTGGCAGAGCCGGGACTCCGGCGTCGAACTGGGGGTGTTGTACATGGTCACCATGCACGACCGTTTCTACATGCGGTCGGAGATAACGAAGCGCTTTCTCTCTGCTGTAAAAGAAGAGCCGTGTCTATCCATAGCATATCCTCATGTGGAGGTGGTCCGGCATGAACAGCCAGATCATAACAAAGAGATCGCCTGAACTGGATGAGAAGAGGAAAGGGTTGCGGGAGGTGCTGGAGGGCATCGATAGCTGCATAGTCGCATTCTCCGGAGGACTAGACAGCGCATATCTATGCCTCCAAGCAGGGCGCAGCGTTCCAGGGCGGGTCCTATGCCTGACCATTCTTGACCCTTCCACTCCCCGGACCGATATGGAGAGCGCGGCACGGCTGGCGAACGAATGGGGGTTGGAACATCGGGTCTTGAACGAGCCCTCCCTCTCCTCCGAGGTGTTGGAGAACACTGAGGACAGATGTTATCTCTGCAAGGACCGTTTGTTCGAACGCCTCGGCGATATGGCAAGAGAAGAGGGGTTGGCTGCGGTCCTGGATGGAGAGAACGCGTCCGATATGGAAGAGGATCGAAAAGGGCAGAGGGCCGCCCGAGAACACGGCATTCTATCTCCCTTGAAAAGGGCGGGGCTGAGAAAGGAGGACATACGAATGCTGGCGAGAGAAGAGGGTTTGGACATCGCGGACAGACCTCCCTCTGCCTGTCTGTCCTCTAGAATACCAGTGGGAACGCGCATAGAAAAGAAGATGTTGAAGAGAATAGACGCCACGGAGGAGATGATCAGGGCGCGGGGGTTCAAGATGGTCAGAGCGAGACAAGAAGGAAGAGGAGTAAGGATAGAGATAGAAGGGGTCACTGTGGAGAGCTTCCTAGGCCTCGCTGCACTAGAACCGGCCATCAAAGACCTTGGTTGGCTTTGGGTCGCATTGGACCTCGGCGGATACATCCCTGCTGGCATGAGAGGGATGACGTTGGGGGATACAGAGAAAGAGGAGGACCGGTAATGGGCGAAGAAGGAGAAGGGATCATGGTGGACAGGAAGAGGGGGAAGAGGACCGGCCTACCGGAGGTGGTGTTCGCCATGGGTAAGAACGAGAAGGCGCTGCTGGGCGCTGTGGAAGGCCTTCTGAACGAACATCCGGTCCTGGTCACCAAGGCCAACGCCAAACAGCTGGACGCCATCATGGATAGATATGGCGGGGATGTGGAAGCGGACGAGAAGGCGGGGGTGGCAAAGATAGGGGGGAACTGGAAAAGGGATGTGGGTAGGTGCGCCGTCATATCTGCTGGCACATCGGACGTGCCGGTGGCAGAGGAGGCGGCCTTTTCGTTGGAATATCTGGGCATCGATCCCCTCCGGGCATACGACCGGGGCGTCGCTGGAATGCACCGGGTGGAGAGCATATTGGATGTCCTTAGAGAGGAACCGAAGATGGGGGTCGTGGTGGTGGCTGGTATGGAGGGCGCCCTTCCTTCGGTGGTGGCCAGTACATTGAGCCAACCGGTGGTGGCCGTCCCCACGTCCATCGGATATGGGTCCTCTTTTCAGGGTCTCTCCGCCCTATTGGGGATGTTGAACTCCTGTGTTCCTGGCATAACTGTGGTGAACATAGACAACGGCTTCGGCGCCGCAGCCGCCATATACCGTGGAATGAGGACGTGGGGGCTCTGAACCGCCTATGAGAAGCTTTTTCAACTCCGCCCCTCATCTATGTAACAATGGGTGTAGAAGAGAAAGAGCCAAAGAAAGAGACGAACAACAGTGTTCTAGACCGGGCAAAGAGCGATGAGAGAAAATGGGTGGGTGTCCGACTCTCCAAAGTGATGATGGCACAGGTAGAGGAGACTGTCGAGACACACCCAGAATGGGCTTGGTCGAATCCGAACGATTTTGTCAGGGATGCCGTGCGTCGACACCTGGAGTATGTAAGAAAACAGGATGCTATGGATTCTCAAAAGATAATGAGCCTACCCTCGAAACTACTTGACCTTGTCAGGGGCATGTTAGATACACCCTCCTATGATGATTTCAGAAGGAAACTCCATTCTATCATGAGCGATATGGAAGTGGAAAAGGAGCCTAGACAATTCCTAGATAACGCCACGGAGCTCTTGGCCTCCTACCTGGGGGAGACGTTGGCAGGCAACATAATGGATAAGATGTATCGAGAGGTGGACTAGAGGAGCGAGGGAGGAACGAGATTGGAAGATGTGGAGACGGGAATATCGGGTCTGGATGCCATGCTCTCAGGAGGGTTACCTCATGGAGGGCTATACCTCGTGTCAGGCGGCACCGGCGCAGGCAAGACCATCATGGGTCTCCAATATTGTATAAGGGGAGCGGAGAAGGGGGAGAACAGCCTGTTCATAACCCTGGAGGAGAACAAAGAGCAGATAGCCTTGAACGCTCCTGAAGATATGAGGAAACGTATGAAGAAGTTGCAGAAGGACCTCTATTTCTTGGACTTCACAGCCCTCAGAACGCTATCCTCATCGGATGAGGAGATCACGGAGAGGGGCGCGTTGGATGTGACCGTTCTCTCCGAGATACTCCAAAGATGGTCTGAGGAAAGGAACTTGAAAAGATGTGTCATAGATGGAATAGCTTCCATCGGTGTACGCTACAAGGATACGGAGCGCCTGCGCTCGGACATATTCCGCCTGGGACAGGTCCTCAAGAGAACGGGGGTCACCAGCATAATCACCATAGAGGCCTCCGGAGAATTCAAACTCTCCAGATACGGCGTGGAGGAGTATATATCGGACGGCGTGATATTGTTGTCCAAGGAGGGAGATAGGAGGCATATGGAGATCGTCAAAATGCGGGGCAAAGGATTTCCGGGGGGAGCACAGGAGATGGAAATCCTATCCGACGGAGTTCACGTCTATGCAAAGAAAGCCTATGCCCGATCGAAAAAGGCTCCGCGGGCCAAGGAAAGCTTCGGCATAAAGGGCGTGGACACATTGCTGGGTGGAGGGATAAGCGAGGGAGACGTTACCCTCGTCAGCGGGAGCCCCGGAAGCGGAAAATCTCTTTTCGGCCTGCATTTTCTCAAACCCGCTCTGACAAAGAAGAAAAAAGTGCTGTACGTAACGTTCAAAGAGAGCAGGGCGGAGATCATCAGGAGTGCCAGGCAATGGGGTTTGGACCTGGAAGGATTCTCGAAACAGGGATTGGCAGATATCATAGACCCGTCCATCGTGGATCTCCTGCCGGGCAAGCACCTCGAGGAGATGAGAAGAATGCTCCGTGGAACGAACAGGGTGGTCATAGATGCCATAAACGACTACGAGAAGGCATTGATGCACCCGAAAGACATGGCGTTCAGGGAGTACATAGAGCACATGATCGGGATATTCAAGGAGAGCGGCACCACCGCCCTGATACTATCCGACAGCTCGGAGATAATGGGCGCCGCCATTCCGGGAGAGAGATATACCATGTATCTTGCGGACAATGTCATCTTACTCCGCTATGTGGAAGACCAATCCCAATTCAAAAGGGCTATCTCCGTCCTGAAGAAAAGACGGGGCACGAACAGCCGTGAGATAAGGGAGTTCTACATAGAGAAGAACAAGATAGTGATAGGCGGTGTGTTCGAAGGAATAACCGGCGTCATGTCAGGAAAGGCAAGCCGTTCGGATGAACGCGTAGAAAAATTCTTCAGCTAGGTGTTCGGGATACGGTCTCCGAGGGCACACAGGGTGTTCTGGGGTCTCATCAAAGCCCCTTTCTTCCCTCTATTCGCATTCTCACGCAAAGGCGCTGTCGTATTTCCCATCGCCTATGAGCTTCTGTGTTTCCCGGGGATCCTTTCCATCCACCTTTATACCCATGGAAACGCATGTGCCCACGATTATCCTGGCCTTGTCCTTGATGGTCTTGCCATATAACGAATCGCCCTTCATCTCGGCGATCTTCTTAACCTGATCGAGGGAAAGATCTCCCACCTTCTCTTCTAGAGGGTTGTGAGCTCCTGACTTGATATTGAGCTCTTTCTTTATAAGCGCTGAGACAGGGGGTGTGCCCACACTGATCTCGAAATCCTTTGTCTTCGGATCGATGCTGATCTTCACCGGCACCTTCATCCCTGCGAAGGCCTTGGTCTTCTCGTTTATTACCTTGCATATCTCTACTATATTCACGCCCATTGGACCCAACGCTGGTCCCAAGGGCGGACCCGGAGTGGCTTTTCCGCCATCCACAAGAGCTTCAACAACCTCAGTCATCATAATCACCTCTGCATTGATACTACAAATACCATCCTAATCCTTAGATTCCTTATCGAGCACACGAACACTATCGCCCCTTATGGTGACAGGTATGGGGACCATAGCCTCAAACAACTCCACAGTTATCTCTTCCTTTGCTTCATCGATCTGTTGGACACGGGCCTTTTCGCCCTTGAACGGTCCAGCTACGAGCTCCACGATATCGCCCCTTCTTATGCCGGACACAAGCGGCTTGGGGGTGAGATAGGGAAGGATCTCCTCGAACTGTAGGTCGACATCGGCCTCCACCACGCCACGGGCCTTCTTTATGCCACGGACCACATCCTTCAGGCGATCTTTGTTCATAGCCTCCACGAAGACATAGCCCCTCAGTTTTGCAGGGGAGAGTATGGCGAACACCGCCACGTCCTTTCTCAGTGCCCGATTTCCTATGGCATCAACCACGTCCTTTTCCTGGCCCAGGGCGGTCTTTATGGCGAAAAAGGTCTGTTGGGCGGCGGTTGTGATGGAGAGTGTCTCCGACATCAACGTGTCGCCCTGCGAGGTGCCCGTCAATATGATATCGACCTTGTCGCCGTACTTCACTCCGTGTGGCACATGGACGGTCACCATGAACGATGTTTTGCTGCCAGGGGTAATACGTACATGATAATCCCCTGTCTCCTCATCTTTGTCCGCTCCCTCTATGGTCATGGGCCACTCGGGGGCCTCTTCCCCCAACTGAGCCGAGAATATGACATTCACCTTTATGCTCACGGTGTCGCTCTTCTTGCCGGTATTGATAACATCCACCATATATTCGACATCAGAGCCTCCTACGACCTGTTTTCTAGGCTCCTCGGTCATCAATTGAAAAGAATGAGGCCTGTCCGGGGTCTTAGGCTCTTCCGGAGGCTCCTCTTTCTCCTCCTTCTTCACTTCTTCTTTGTTGAAAAGGCCCAATTCTCCCATGTGCAATCATCTCCTCTATATAACTCCGTATAGGATGTCAGTGAACGTAAACCACAATCTCCATATGAGAAAGCCCAACCCGCCTATGAGCAAGACGCCCAGTCCGGTTATCAACACGATCTTGTTGAACTCATCGACCGTCGGTTTTCTAGACAACTTGAGAACACGGCCATATTTCCCTTTCCCAATGTGCTTCATGCGCTTTTCGATGCGCCGTTGAGCTTCCCAAGACTTCTCTATGATATCCATATCATCATCTTCCCTGTGATAGGCTGGCCTACTGTATGAAATCGATGCCTATCTCCTTTCCCGGAGCCCGGGACGCCGCTTCGGTCCTTCCCATTATCTGACGTGATTTGACACCGGTGATGACGACCATAACCTTGAGGGAGTGGTCGATGGTCGGGTCCACTGCTGCGCCCCATATGATACGTGCGCCAGGGCTTATGCGGGCCTGCACGATCTCCGCCACCTTCTGGGCCTCGCCCACTGTCATGTCCGGTCCGCCCGTAACATTGACGAGGGCACCGTTGGCTTCGCTTATGTCCACCTCGATCAACGGGGAATTTATAGCCTCTTCGATGGCTTCCTCGGCCCTCTGGTCGCTGTCGCTCTCGCCGAGTCCTATCATGGCCACTCCGCCGCCTTTCATTATGGTCTTGAGATCGTTGAAATCCAGGTTCACCAGGCCAGGTTTGGTTATTATGTCGGTGATCCCTTTGATAGAATGCATCAGCACCTCATCCGCGATCCTGAACGCCTGCTCCAGCGGCGCCCTTGGTACCAGTTCTATAAGCCTATCGTTTGGTAAGACTATCACAGTATCTGCGTAGTTCCTCAGTTTCTGCAGTCCATATTCGGCGTTCTGCTGCCGTATGACGCCCTCCGCTTTGAAGGGATATGTGACAATGGCCAGTGTTAGAGCTCCCATCTCCTTGGCGATCGATGCCACGTAAGGGGCGCTGCCGGTGCCCGTTCCTCCGCCCAGTCCACAGGTGACGAACACCATGTCCGCACCGCTGAGGTGATTCCTTATCTCCTCCTCTGCCTCTCTGGCGGCCTCTTCGCCTACCTGGGGCAGGGCTCCTGCGCCGAGACCACGGGTGCATCTTCGTCCCAGCAATATCTTGTGGGGGGCGTTGGTGGTCAGCAGATGCTGGGCATCCGTGTTGGCTGCGTAGAGCTCAACGTTCAGTATATCTCCTTCCACCACTCGGCTGATGGTGTTAGAGCCTGCTCCACCACACCCAATTATCTTTATGTTGGTCTTCAGTGCCCTGAGCACCTGCTCCAACTCGAGATCCTCTGCAGTTGTCTCCCCTCCTATGTTGGACAAGGGGGATGGCGGTTCTTTGAGCGTCCCGGACCGGGACAAGACTTCTTCAACGATCGATTTCATGCGGGCTCCTCCGTTCAACGTAGGGTCTTGCTTTACAGCTAGGGAATTTATACGGGATAAGCTCCCTTTGGGAGGATAAACTACTCTCCCTATAAATAGCTTATTCATCTCTATATCGAAAAGGAGGGGACGGGTGGGACGGGCCGTGAATGCTCATGCTCCTTCCACGAAACGCACCTTCCCCTGTTTCTCCAGCAACGCTGCCATGCTCTTGGGCAATGCGGCTATGTCCTGGGCGGCGAGTTCGTATATCGCGTCCGGGCCCATCAATGAAGGGAGGTCTTCCAGAACAAGCACCGTGGCGAACTCCTTCTCCTCGGGCGGTTTCTCACCCATCTCTTCTATCCTAGGAGTCTCTAGCGGGGCGTCAAGGGAGGTTGTAGAGGATGCTGCTGCAGGAGCTTTCAGATCCTCGCGTGGGGCGCTCTTTGCGGTGCTCTTTGTTTCCCTGGAAAGGGTCTTCTCCTCCTTCTTGTGCCTTCTGCTGAAGAGCAGTCTGAGGCGTTTCCGACCCACTGGGTTGGGGCCCAGGGTGGCATCCATGTTCTCCTTCATCATATCGAACAGCCCTTCAAAGAAAACCTGTTCTTCCCCTGTGAGGGGTGTTATGTCAACCTGGGCTCCTCGGAACTTGTTGTGTGCTAGAATGAGTATCTTCCTCTGCCTTTCCCCATATATCTTCCCCACGAATTCTTTGGCCCGCTCCCTTTCCTCCTTGAGCATCATGGCCTTGGGATTCTGACCTCCGGTGCCCTCTTCCTCCTGGATGGAGCTTTCAAGGGACGATATGTACTCCAAGCATCGTGTGTAGAAATCGGTTGGCAGGTCCAGCAAGAGCTTCCTCTTCCTCTCCTCCCTGAATATCTCGTTTATCTCCCTTAGGCCGATCTCTTCTCCTACCAATTCTTCTGCACCACCTCGGCCATAGCGCTGCGGTATTAGGTCTTTTCTCCCCGCCCTACTTATCTGTAGAGTACAGAAACAGAAATTATTTCGCGGAGTAGCGCTGTCTCCTGAGATGACATGGAATAAATACCGCGGAGGTATTCATCCTCCCATGGTCCATGACCTGATCGTTGTTGGAGCCGGCCCCGTCGGAAGTCTCTTGGCCAGCATCGTTGCTGAAGCGGGATATGATGTCCTCTTGTGTGAAGAGCACAAGATCGTGGGGGAGCCAACCCAGTGTGCCGGGCTCGTCACAGAACGCGCCCTGGAGCTGGCGGGCATAGGCAGGGAATCCATACTCCAGGAGATAAGCGGCGCCACGCTTCTCGGCCCGAAGATGGAGAAGATACATCTGTCCTCCCCCCGGAAGAAGATATACTCCATAGACCGCGTCTTATTCGACCAGACCTTGGCTGTGCGGGCCGAACGGGGGGGAGCCGAATTGCGATTGGACACCAGGATCAAAAGCATAGAGGTGCGGAAAAAAAGGTGCGCGGCTCATCTCGCCGATGGAAATATCGAAGAGGCAAGGTATGTGGCGGGCTGCGACGGTCCCGCGTCCATCACCCGGCGGGCCATGGGCATCGGTCCTCCAATGTCGATGCTCTCAGGAGTAGAAGTTGAAGCAAGGACCGAGGGGTGCTCGAAAGAGATACTGCTCAGATGTGGAAGGGGCATAGCCCCTGGCTTCTTTACCTGGGCCATCCCTGCTGGCGATGGAATGGTAAGGATCGGCTTGGCCGTGGAGCCCTCCATGTCCAAACAGCCAGCCAAACGATATTTGGAAAGGATACTGAACGACCCTGCGCTTCTCGGGCTTCCCGGGAGCGCTGACAGCTTTCATGTGGAGCGATGGATCGGAGGCGGGATACCTCTAGGCCCCCCTCTGAACGCCTCTGCAAGTCACATGCTCTTGGCGGGAGACGCCGCCTGCCATGTCAAGGCCACCAGCGGGGGAGGGGTCGTGATGGGACTTCGCTGTGCCGGCCATGGGGCTAGGGCCATAATGGATGCCCTGGACCATGGGAAAGGCTTGGAGTCCTATGACCACATGTGGAAAAAGGACGTGGGAGGGGAGTTGAGGCGCGATTGGGCTCTTCACAAGTATTATGCTTCGATGGACGATGAGAAGTTCTCTTGGGCCTTCAACATCCTATCCCGTCCAGATATTGTGAAAAGGATAAACGGCCTGGGGGACATAGACTATCCCTCTCGACTGGTGCTTCCCCTTCTACTGAGAAGGCCTGGACTGTTGAGGATGGTGCCAGGATTGTTGAGAGGATATGTGTGGCCCTAGGCTGCGCTGGCCTTCACGAGCTTCTTGCCCTTCGTGAGACAGATCTCCGCCTCCTTCCTTCTTCCCATCCTTATGAGGTTGAGTCCTTTGTTGGCCCAGAACTCAGGGCGGGAAGTGTCCAACGCCAACGCCCTG
>DAOVJP010000174.1 GCA_030673205.1 Thermoplasmata archaeon | reverse complement strand
TCCGTATAGGGACGGAACAGTTCGACGTTCCCGCCGTTCTCGGCCACAAAAACCCGCTCGGAGGGTATACCCTTGCCAACAAGATATCCCTTTATTCCCTCGCTCACGGCGACGAAGACTCTAGCCTTCGCCAGAAGTTTCTTTTCCGCCCTCTCGACCAGCCATCTGCTCAACCCGCTCCCATGCTCCTGGGACCAGATGCCGTTCACCTCTAATACGAGATGACAGCACATCTTCTTCGGGTCGAGGGCCAGACCATTCAACAAACTCCTCGTGTAGATCAGATCCAGGCCGTTCTTCTTGCAAACCTCCTCCGTGCGCCTAGCCAGTCTCTTGCCGAGCTTCGTCCTGGCCAACTTTCCCGACCCCCCGCGCTCCACAGTATGGAAATGTACGTTATTGATATCGGGCAAGGACACCTCCGGGAGCACCACATGGATCTCCTCGACCATTCTGGATAGCGCCCTGAGCAACTCCCAAAAATGGATATCTCCTCCAGCGCCCTCTCCCTCTGGAGAGCCTACATAGGCGGAGATGCAGAATCTCATCTCCCTTTCACCCCAACGTCTCTGTCGACCCAGGACCGGATATATGCAACAGTTTCCTTGATGCCGCTTCCCAACCCGCGCTCTGCCTCGAAACCCAGGAGCTTCTTTGCCAGGGACACATCCGCCACGGAATCCCTTATGTCGCCGGGCCTGGGGGCCGAATGGACTATGTTGGCATCAACCTCCATCGCATCCGCGATCACGTGAGCGAGTTCGTTGATGGTCGTCGCCTTTCCGGTCCCTATGTTGATGGCCGCTCCGACATTCTCTTTTTCCGCGGCCAGTATGATGGCCCTAACAACATCCCCGACGAAGATGAGATCCCTTGTCTGTTCTCCGTCGCCGAATATGGTCATGGGCCGGGATGACAGCAGATGGGAGATGAAGAGAGAGATCACCCCCGAGTATGGCGAAGAAGGGTCTTGACGAGGGCCGTACACGTTGAAGAAGCGGAGGGATACACATGACATATCCTTGCCGTATATCGCACAGAAGCGGTCGCATGCCATCTTCATCGTTCCATAATTGGATATGGGGAGGAGAGGCGAGGTCTCAGATATCGGTATCGCTGCCGGATCTCCATAGACCGCGGAAGAGGAGGCGAACACCACCCTTGCTCCAGCTTTCCTGGCGGCCTCAAGCACGTTCAGCGTGCCGAGGATATTGACCTTCGCCGTTCCAACCGGATCCTCCTGGCATCGGGAGATGTTGGGGATAGCGGCCAGATGGAATATGATATCCTTATTGCGGGATAAAGACGATACCAGCTCCGTATCGGCCACGTCCCCGATCACCAGATCGATATCCCCTGCCACCTCCAAGTTCTCTTTCCTACCGGCGGAAAGTTTGTCCAGAACAGTGACCTCGTTATCTTTGGCCAGAGCATCCGTCAAGTGCGAGCCTATGAAACCCGCTCCGCCGGTGACAAGGATGTTCTTTCCCCTCATTCCTTTCCCTCCTTGGACGGCAAGGGCTTACCTATGCCCAAATAGACATAATTCCCTTTGCCGTCAAGCATGTTCTTGCAATCCACGACCACCTTGCCCGACAAAAGGGACTGGTCACCGCTGGCCAGTTCCTTGAACTCACGATGGGCGGTGACGAAGATGACCGCATCCACTCCCTCCAGGGCTTCCTTCAGGGTCACAGTGGACCGGTATATCCCCAGGGAGGTCTCTATCTCTCCAACATGCGGATCGTATACTACCACCTCCGCCCCTCTCTCAACAAGCGTCTCTATGATGGTGGACGAGGGACTCTCCCGCGTATCGGAGATATCGGGCTTGTAGGCCAGACCCAGTACCGCCACCCTAGAACCTTCAGGGCTCTTTCCCGTCTGCTCCAACCCCATCTCCGTGAGTTCCACCGCGTGCACCCGCATGAAATCATTGAACTCTCCACTGGTCTCGATGAACTTCGCGTCCATCCCATACTTCTTCGCCTGATAGGCCAGATAGAACGGGTCCAGAGGGATGCAGTGCCCCCCCACGCCAGGCCCGGGATAGAAAGGCATGAAACCGAAGGGTTTGGAGGCCGCGGCGTCCATGACCTCCCAGGTATCGATGCCCAGCTTCTCGAATATCAATGCCAGCTCGTTCACCAATGCGATGTTAACGTTCCGGAACACGTTCTCCACGATCTTCGCCGCCTCCGCCTCCTTACACCCACTGACCCGGTGGACCGTGGTGATGGCTCCATAGAGCTCAGAGGCGATGTCCGTGCACATCTCGTTCATTCCCCCCACGACCTTGGGCGTATTCCGGATGGTATACTTCTTGTTCCCGGGATCGACACGCTCGGGCGAATAGGCCAGGCCGAGATCCTCTCCAGCTTTTAGGCCGCCCTTTTCCAACAGAGGAAGCAAGACCTCCTCCGTTGTGCCGGGATACGTGGTGCTCTCCAATATGACGAACTGACCCGGCTTGAGATGTTCCGTGATGGCTTCGGCGGCGCTGATTATGTGCGAGAGGTCGGGCTTCCGTTCCGCATTCAGCGGAGTGGGGACACAGATGATGAAAAGATCACACTCGCCCAACCTGGACGGATCACAGGTGGGCTCAAAGGAACGTTCTAGAAAACGCCGCACCAGAGACGGGGATATGTCATCGATATAGGAATGGCCTGCGGACAACTGGTCCACCGCCTTTGGGGAAGTGTCATAACCAATGACCCGAAACTTCTCAGCAAAAGCCAGAGCCAGAGGAAGACCGATATACCCGAGGCCAACGACGCCGATGATGGCTTGGCCGGTGGCGATCTTCTCCTTCAATGGCTTCAGTGGCATAGGGACCTCATGCGTGTCTGGACACATGTTTATAGGATAGGAGGGAATTAATTAAAGGTTGTGGTGAGAGCGGGGGTCGCGGGGCCAACATAAATATAGGGAAAGCCCATTCACAAGTGTCTAGAACTGGATTGCAACAACAAGGGCCAGGAGCTTGCACATGGAATGGAAGGTACCTCTCTTCAAGATATACACGGATGATGGAGAAGTGTATCAGAGGCTGAAGCTGCTGCGCTCACATGGCAGGGTGGACGACAAGGACCATTTTGAGGGAAGAAAATGAACATACTTCTTACAAAGGAGACTGATTGGTGCAAGAAAGCCGAGGAGATAGTGCTTTCCAAGCTGCCGGGGTTCAAGGTACTGAAAGGAGAATCGTACAGTTCAATACCAGAGGAACTAAGAGAATGGGAAGGAGGGGATTATCTCATCTCATTCCTCTCCCCATGGATACTATCCCATGACATGCTGTCGAGGGCAAAGAAGTATGCGATAAACTTCCATCCTGGCCCTCCAGAGTACCCGGGAATAGGCTGCTACAATTTTGCCATATATAACAGAGAGAGGAAGTATGGGGTCACATGTCACCACATGGACCAGATTGTAGACTCAGGGGGTATCATTTCTGTAGAAGAGTTTGCAATGCCTCATAATATAACCGTTGCCAAGCTCAAAGAGGTATCTATGTCCCATCTCCTAGCGCAACTGGAGAGAGCGATGGATATATTAGCTAAGGACGGAACTCTTCCAATCTCAGGCGAAAAGTGGTATAGAAAGGCATATACCCGGAGAGAATTCCAAGACCTTTGTAGAATAACTGTAGAGATGGACAAGGAAGAGATCAGGAGAAGGGTGCGGGCCACATGGTTCCCTGGGGCGCAGGATCTTCCATACGTGGAATTGGGAGGTTATCGTTTTGTCCTGAGGGAGGTAGACCTAGACAAGTAGAGGGGGAAGATCGCACACAGTGCAGAAGGGATATAGGAGTTCCTCAGTATTCACGTCATCGACTAAAGATTCGTTTTCTTCTTCTATCTCTTTCTTATTACCCATATTGAATAGTCATTGGGAGTTACGTTATTGGGCGTTCTTTTAGATGCTAAACGTTTCTTTTTTAACAGGGATGTTTGCTCTCTTTGAGTCACATCAAAAGTATCTATCCGAAAGAAATGGCGTGGATTCATGTTTTTTATTGCTTCATCAAATTCGTTTTTGTTTATTTCAGTTCTTAAAAATGATTCATCCCATTGAACATTTGATGTGGTTTTAGTTTTTTTATCATTAGTAAGAAATTTAACAATCAAATATTTGGATGCTACTCTAAACAGTTCTTGTAGTGGTTTTTTGTAAGAAGGTAAATGAGATAAAACCTCACTAGAAATAACAAAATCAAATGAATC
>DAOVJP010000299.1 GCA_030673205.1 Thermoplasmata archaeon | reverse complement strand
GACCATCATCCCTGTCTGGCTGCCTGTGAAGCTGCAATAAGATATCTCCGTGTACTGGGCGGACATGTAAATAGCTGCCATGTTCGAATTCCGGGAGGTGACCTCGGTCATGGTGAAAGAAGAGCCAGACAATGCCACGCCACAGGATCCCACCAGACTGGCGTCTATCGTCAGGGTCGAGAGAGAAGTTCCATCGGTGGTGATAACCAAAACAGCCAGAGGGCACTCGGAGGGTCGTATGATCGTCTCGTCTTCGCTCTCCCCCATAAGATGGATAGGGGTGTTGATGACCAGTGACTCGTCATAAACGCCGTCATCAACAAAGATCGTCTGTCCGGCGAGCGCATCATCTATGCCGTATTGTATCTTCGGATAGAGAGTGCCCGTATCCATATTCTGAACGCTATAGAAGAGTGTCTCCACCGACTCGGTCTTGTCATTGTCCCACAACATCGTCTCCTCTGGAACTGGGACGACATGGACCGTTAGATCGAATATTCCCTCCTGGTTGGGCGTCCAAGATAAGCCAACTAGCTGAGAGGTGTTGGAGGATATGAAACCGACGATGGTCTGATCTAGCACATCCTGTCCGAGGCGAAGCTCGACCTCTACATCGGCCTGGTCGTTCCACCCACAGTTCTCTATCTCCGCAGATATGATGCATGGGCATCCGATGTTCGCATATTCTGGGATATCCGCTGAGATCACAGCCATGTTATCATATGGGTTCTCCTCCACATAGAGCGTTACAGGAACGATAAATGGTGAGTCCTCTGGGTCATTGCACGTTATTTGCACCACGGACTCGTAGGCGCCGCCCTCCATCCCTGTTGTGTTGATGTCGAAGGTCAGATCGATGGTATCGCCTGGGGTCACTTCTCCTTCCATCTCATCCGTGGTCAGCCACAACTGTGAAGCGGGATCACTGACCTGGAAATCATCTATTACCCAATACCAGTCGAAGTCGTTGTAGGCATCGAACCGGAAACGTACATTTGCTTCCCCTGCTGCCCAGGAGATGTTGTATACTTTTATTCCCTCATCGTAGGAGGGATCGTTGTGATGGAACTCGTCCAGGGCGTAGGGCCATGTCTCTCCTCCATCCACACTCCCTAGAACATATCCGTCCTGAGCAGAACCCTCCCAGCTCGCCATCCATTCGTGGTAGAACGACAGTTCCGGATTCTCTTCCTGGGAACAATCTATGATCGGGCTGTCCAGGTATCCGGAGACAGGATCGTAGGCATATGTATTCAACATCTTTCCGCCATACCACTGCCAGGCGGTGCCTTGGACGTTGGTTATGGTCCAATCCGATGGATAAACAGCAAAGTCCTCGGAGTAGATATGGAGTCCGGGCGTTATCTGCTCTGTTGTGACCGAATAATATAGGAGGTTATCCCCCACGTTCTCGAGAGATAGGGTCGTGGTCGTGGAGGTTTCTGGTTCGAGGGTCACCTCAATGCTCAAAGGCGATAACTCTGCATCGGCTTCAAGTATTCCCTTCAAAGATGCCTGTGGGTCGCCAAAAAGAGTGATCTGGTAGTAGCACCACCTGTAATATGAGCTCCCAACAGTCCCGACGTTATCCTCCTTAGAATCGGCGTTCGCGGCCCCGAGTTCGGGGATCATCTCACCAAAGATAGCGTCGAAGAATTCTCGGTCGAAGCGCTGGGAGGAGGCATCTGTGCTGTCGAATTCGCCCCATCCATATCGTGTGTTCATTATCACTGCGAATGCGCCGTGTTCCTCTCCGATGAAGTGTTCAGCGATGCAATCATGGCTCAGCACATTGTCATAATCATCCAGGTTGTCGAAGCTTCCGGGATAGCATCCCTGCCTGTAGGCGAAGAAATAGTCGTCGTTGGTCAAACCATCTATGTCTGGGTTGTAACATTTCATCACATAGTCAACATACGCGTGTCCCAGATGATTGATGAAATTGACGCCGCTGTTCATGATCGCTATGGCCTCGCTCTTGGGCCAAGTCCCGTCCATGTCATAAAGGGTCTGGACGTTATAGTTCGGAGGGATCCCGGCGGTGGTATAGCCATGGTTGCTGCTCCCGTCCTTTATCTCGTTCTTGTAGTTGCCGCCCCAGTCCGCAGGTCCGCCGAAGCCAAGGTATTCGCCGAACATCCAAACATTCTGGATCGCGGAGGATTCGGAGGAGGCGTAGGCCAGGGTCTTTCGCACGAAATTGCTCATCTCTCCCAGGGAATCGGAGGGCGCCCTGCCAACGAAGACGTCGCTGTAGAGGTCTACATCCCCACCATCATCCCCTGCGGTCGTCTCTCCCCAACTGGAATCCAGGTCGCTGTTGTAGTTTCCATCTAGACAGCTGTAATAGAGATCGGATGCTATCTGTTCGCTATAGAGTTCGGAATACAGGTAGCGTGGTGGGATCGGACAGTCGCCGCTCTCGCCACCGACATCGCCCCCGTCCCCGTCTCCTCCCAGGAGCACATATTGCGTGTCCAAAGTGTGTGATTAAACAGCCTTGCGAGGTTTATACGAGCGGGGTGGCATACCTTCGCAATCTGAAGCAATTGAATGTAGGGAAACAGCAGGAATG
>DAOVJP010000083.1 GCA_030673205.1 Thermoplasmata archaeon | reverse complement strand
GAATATGGCTGCCCTTACCTTTTCGCTTCCAATCCTCCATTCGCATTTCTGTTTACTGTTTGGTTGTCTTGCCATTTACTTCTCCCATTCCAAGGTTCACCATATCCCCTATCCATTTCGTTCCTAAAAACCCTTCTCTTCCTCTGCCCTATGAGAGATTCACCAGGAAAGAAGAAACGACGGGGGGCGCGGGGAGGAGGGGGTAAGGCCGCCCCCCTAGCCCACCTCGCTCGGCACCGAAACATACTTAATCGAAGGCTAAATTACGCTAATCTCCAGGAACATGTGAGGGATAGCCTTGAAATTCGATCTGACAGAAGAGCAGGAGATGATACGGGATACGATGCGGGATTTCGCTCTCAATGAGATCGAGCCCCTGGCTGCGGAGATAGACGAGGAATCGCGGCATCCCGATGAGACGGTCCGGAAGATGGCGAAAGCCGGTATCATGGGCATATCCGTGCCCAAGGAATATGGAGGAGCGGGGGCGGACACCATGAGCTATGCCATAGCCCTGGAGGAGATAGGCCGGGTATGCGCCTCCACAGCCATAATCGTCTCCGTCAACAACTCGCTGGCCTGCTTCCCGATATTGAAATATGGCAATGAAGAGCAGAAGCAGAAGTATCTCGTCCCTCTGGCGAAGGGTACGAAGCTCGGCGCCTTCGCCCTCACCGAGCCGAGCGCTGGGACAGATGCTGGCGCACAAAAGACCGTGGCCGTGAAGGATGGCGACGAATACGTGATCAACGGCTCCAAGATATTCTGCACCAATGGGAACGTGGCGGATACGCTCGTTACTTTTGCAATGACCGACCCCTCCAAGGGCGCGCGGGGCATATCGAGCTTCATAATTGAGAAGGGAAAGAAGGGTTTTTCCATCGGGACCGTGGAGAAGAAGCTGGGCATCAGAGGATCACAACAGGCGGAACTCGTATTCGAGGATATGCGAGTGCCCCAGGAGAACCTTCTTGGAAAGGAAGGGATGGGGTTCGGCCTGGCCATGAAAACATTGGATTGCGGCAGGGTAGGGGTAGCCGCCCAGGCACTGGGAATAGCGCAAGGAGCGTTGGACAAGAGCGTCCAGTATGCAAAAGAACGAGAGCAGTTCGGCCGCCCAATAGGAAAGTTCCAAGCCCTCCAATGGAAGATGGCGAACATGGAGACACAGATACAGGCGGCGCGGTTCCTGGTATATTCGGCGGCCTATGCCAAGGACACGAAGAAGAGCTACAGCAAAGAGGCCGCCATGGCCAAATTGTTCGCCTCCGAGACCGCCATGATGGTCGCCACCGAAGCCGTCCAGATACACGGCGGATATGGTTATACCCGCGATTATCCCGTGGAACGATATATGCGGGATGCGAAGATCACCGAGATCTACGAAGGAACGAGCGAAGTGCAGCGGATGGTCATCGCGGCATCACTGGGGTTATGAGGGATAGTATGACGAGAAAGATACGAGTTACGAGGGGATAACATGAGAAAGATAAGGGTATTGATCGCAAAGCCAGGACTCGACGGGCATGACCGGGGCGCCAAGATCGTTGCTAGGGCGCTACGGGATGCTGGGATGGAGGTCATCTATACCGGCCTGCATCAGACACCGGAGATGATAGTCGAGGCCGCCATCCAAGAGGATGTGGATGTCATAGGTCTCTCACTCCTGTCCGGCGCCCACATGACCCTCTTCCCACGTGTGCTCGACCTGCTGCGGGAGAACGACGCCCAGGACATAATGGTCACCGGCGGCGGAATAATCCCCGAGAAGGATGCCGAGAAATTAAAGGGCCTGGGAATGACCCAGATATGGGGCCCCGGGACTCCCACCGACGAGATAGTAACGTTCATCAAGGAGAAGATGGAGCCGGGAGCGAGGAGCTGACCGGAATGGACCTCGTTCCCAGGATATTAGGAGGGGATAGGAGGGCGGTGGCGCGCCTCATGACATTGGTGGAGAGCGGCGCCCCCGAAGCAAAAAAAGCCCTGGCAGAGCTCCACCCTCACACCGGGAAGGCGCATATCGTCGGCATAACCGGCCCTCCTGGCACCGGAAAGAGCACCCTGGTCGACAAACTGGCCCTGGAATTTTTGAAGAGGAACAAGACAGTGGGCATCGTGGCCGTGGACCCCTCCTCCCCTTTCACAGGCGGCGCGTTCCTGGGGGACCGCATAAGGATGAGCACGGTGGCCATGGACAAACGGGTGTTCATCCGAAGCATGGGCACCCGGAAGAAACTGGGTGGACTGGCGAGGGGAACGAACGATTTCATCCGCATACTGGACGCCTATGGAAAGGACATCATATTGGTGGAGACCGTGGGCGCCGGCCAATCAGAGGTGGATATCGTTAGGACCGCCCATACCACCATCATCGTGGAGGCACCCGGCATGGGTGACGACATACAGGCGGTGAAGGCTGGTATACTGGAGATAGGGGACATCTTCGTGGTGAACAAGGCCGACAGGGATGGCGTGGAAAGGACCATGAGAGAACTCCAGACCATGTTGGAGTTGAACCCCGACAAAGAAGGGTGGCAGCCCCCCGTAATGGAGACCGTGGCCAGGGATGGCGTTGGAATAGAGGAAGTGGTGGACAAGGCCCAGGAACACATGGCCTATCTGAAAGAGAGCGGCATGTTGGAACAAGGGCTCAAACAACGGGCGGAACTGGAACTCCTGGCGATAGTTCGCGAGGAGATCAGCAGACATGTTCTGGAGAAAGGAGTGGAACGGGAAGAACTGGACGCGCTATTGGATAGGATAATGCAGCTGGAGTTGGACCCCTATTCCGCAGCGGAAGAGGTGCTGGGGCGGCTTCGGGACCGATGAGATATTTAGTGGTCAGATCACAAGGCGGCCTAGAACACGCTGGGCTCTGTGTACTCACCAAAAACGTCCCTTAGTGTGTCGGCGCACTCTCCGAGGGTGGCATAGCTCTTGACCGCGTCCAGGATGTATGGCATGAGGTTCTCTTCGCCTTCCGCCGCCCTTTGCAGGCGGGCCAGCATCTTCTCTGTTTTCTTGCCATCCCTCTCTTTACGCAAACGGTCCAACCTGTCCAGTTGTACACGTTCTCCTTTCGGGTCCATCTCCAACAGCGGTATCTCCAGCTTCTCTTCCAATATGAAATCGTTCGCCGCCACGATCACGCGCTTCTTGCTCTCTATCTCTTTCTGGTACCGGTAGGCGGCGTCCGCTATCTCTTTCTGGAAGAAACCCCGGTCTATGGCTTTGAGCACGCCTCCTAGACTCTCTATCCTGTCGAAATATTTGTACGTTTCTTCTTCCATGTGGTCTGTCATCCATTCCACGAAATATGATCCTCCGAGCGGATCGATGGTGTTCGCCACGCCGCTCTCGTGCGCTATCACCTGTTGGGTGCGCAGTGCGAGCCGCACCGCCTTTTCCGACGGGAGGGCGAGGGCCTCGTCCATGGAATTGGTATGCAATGATTGGGTGCCGCCCATTATGGCGGCCAGGGCCTGTATGGTGACACGCACCAGGTTCACCTCTGGCTGCTGGGCGGTGAGAGAGCACCCGGCGGTCTGCGTGTGGAATCGCAGCAGCCATGAACGCGGGTCCTTCGCGCCGAACGTGTCCTTCATCTCCCTGGCCCATATGCGTCTGGCCGCACGGTATTTGGCTATCTCTTCGAACAGATCGTTGTGGGCGTTGAAGAAGAAGGAGAGGCGAGGGGCGAAATCGTCTATGTCCAGCCCTCTGTCCATTGCGGCCTTTACATAGGCCAGACCATCCGCGAGGGTAAAGGCTAGTTCCTGGACTGCGGTGGAGCCCGCCTCACGGATGTGGTATCCAGATATGGATATGGTGTTCCACCTGGGCACGTGTTTGTATCCATACTCGAAGGTGTCCACTATGAGGCGGATGGAGGGCGCAGGGGGATAGATGAAGGATTTCTGGGCTATGTACTCCTTGAGTATGTCGTTCTGGATGGTGCCTCCGATGGCTGTGGAAGGGATGCCGCGTTTCTCCGCCATGGCGATGTAGAAGGCCCATACTATGGCCGCGGGGCCGTTGATGGTCATGGAGGTGGTCACCTCGTCCACGGGGATGCCGCCGAAGAGTATCTCCATATCCTTCAATGACGAGATGGCCACGCCGCATTTGCCGAACTCTCCCTCTGCCAGCGGATGGTCGGTGTCGTGGCCGTAAAGGGTGGGATAGTCGAAGGCCACCGAGAGGCCGGTCTCTCCATGGTCCAAGAGATATTTGTATCGTTGATTCGTCTCTTCGGCCGTGCCGAAACCGGCGAACTGACGCATGGTCCATAGTCTGCCCCGGTACATGGTGGGCTGCACTCCCCTGGTGAATGGGTATGAGCCGGGGAAGCCGAGCTTTTCCATATACCCTTCTTTCACATCCAATGGGGTGCAGAGTCTGTTCATAGGAACACTGGATGTGGTGATGAACTCCTCCATCCTCTCCGACCATCGCCCCATGGCCGGGCCTAGCACGTCCTTCTCCCATCTCCGCTTCTCTTCCGATATCTTTTCTAGGTCACACATCGTATCGCCCCTTCTCAGAACTGTTATCGCCCCTTCTCAAAAGTCTATGCCCTCCCTGGCAGGTATATTTTCCATATAGGGGTGTTTCACCTCGGAGACCACGCTCACCAGGTCTGCGATGTTGATGATCCCGGGGGATGCGTAGCGGCCCGTCAATATGGCCTCGAGATGTGCTGGCCTGTTCCGTATCATCTCCAACACCTCCTCTTCTTTCAACAGGTTGAAATCCACGGCTACGTTGATCTCGTCCAGTATGATCATGTCACATTCGCCGGAGGCCATTATCTCCCTGGCCCGTTCGAACCCTTTTCGAGCCCAGTCTATGTCCACCTGGGCGGGGTTCTCCTTGTCCACGAAGTCCGGTCTTCCAAACTGTTCTATCGTCATGCCCTCCACCCTCTCCACGCCTTCCAGTTCCCCATAGTTTATCTTCCCTTTCATGAACTGTATCATGCACACCTTCCAGCCGTGGCCGGCGGCGCGCAGACCCAACCCCAGGGCCGCCGTGGTCTTCCCCTTCCCTGTACCCGTATAAACTTGGACCAGCCCTCTCCTTTCCAAGTTCTCTCCTGTTTCGTCAGCCGTGATCATCACTTCCCGTTGAAGAGCGGGGCCAGCACATGCCCGTCGTAGCAGCCGGTATCGCTGGTAACGCCTTTGGAGGATTGTGCTCTCTTATTATAAGATTTCTTATAGCGAGTTGCTTGCCATGCTGCCGCCTCGATCCCTCCCCCCCCTCTTCTACCTACCCCAGGGATGACCAGAAGGGAGAGAACGTCCTCTCGGCCTCATCTAACATCTTTTCCAGGTCCTTTGCGGCCTCGATCCTTTCCGCCGGTGATTGATCGGATATGTAATCGAACTCTATGTTCATGTCTATTCCCAACGTACCTCTCCAGAGTGCCAGCCAGCCCTCGGCGATCCCTCCTCCATAGCCGCTGAGCAGAAGATCTATGAGGGGCGCGCCCGATGCCTGTGCCAGTTCCCGGCCCATTTGCCCGAGGAACGAAAGGCCCTCCATGTTCATATCGAGGGATGTCAGCAGATCCCATCCGGAAGGGTCGCTTCCACCGTTCCGAATGATGACCTGCGGGCTGAACTCTTCGACCACTGGTCTAACGATCCTTTCGAACGCCTTCCTGTATTCCTCGGTCATGGAGTCAGGGGGCATGGGCAGATTGAGGGTATACCCCTCTCCTTTTCCCCGGCCGACCTGGTTCACCCGTCCTGTGCCGGGATACAGCGTGTCCGGGTGTTGATGGAGGCTGATGTAGAGCACCTCTCTGTCTTCATAGAACATGTCCATGGTGCCGTCGCCGCAGTGGGCGTCGGTGTCCAGGTTGAGTATCCTCTCATATCCCCTTTCCTTCAGCCACTCTATGAGGATGGCCACGTCATTGTACAGGCAGAACCCTCCTCCTTTGCTCCTATAGGCGTGGTGCATTCCTCCGAAGCCTAGTGCCGCTCCTCTCTCGAGTGCCAGCTCCCCTGTCTTGAGCACACCTCCCACTATCCTCTTTGCCGCCAGGGGCGATCCCTGTGTGAGCGGCGTGTCCGGGCTCAACGGTTTCTCTTCTTTCGCCAACTCCATCACCCGCTCCAAGTAACCATGGTCATGGGCCGTCAAAAGCTCCTCTGTCGTGGCCACGTCCGGTTCCACCAGTTCCACATGGTTCAGGAACCCGGTCTCCCGGGCGATCCGCATGAACCTTGAGAACCTCTTCCCTCTGAACGGGTGGCCGGGGCCAAAATCCAGGGTGGCAAAGCGCTGGCTGTAGACGAGCGGGGTCGGGCACATGGAGTGGAGAATGGG
>DAOVJP010000038.1 GCA_030673205.1 Thermoplasmata archaeon | reverse complement strand
GGTGTTGCCCACGAATATGTTGGCATCGGAGTGTGCTATGTATATGCCCCTGTAATTGCCAGAGAGCGTGTTGTCCGCTATTGTGTTGCCTGTGGAGAATCCGAGGTGTATGGCATAACTTATACCACTCATGCTCTGCCCATCCACCATGACGCCGGTACAGTTGGCCAGTATGATCTGTCCTGCTCCGGCGGGGACCCCGCCTCCTACCTGATCCTTGAGATATCGTATGGGGGAGCCGTCCACTGTGTTCGTGGTGTCTATGGAATGGGTGTTCCATCTGTAGAGTTCATCGGAGCTTATCTTTATCCCAACGCCCAGGAGGCTGTTGTCAACGAGCGTCACATAGGCGGAGCCAAGAAGTTCAATCCCTATGTACAGGGCGGAAATGGTGTTGTTGTCCAGCGTACCGTTGTCCGCGTTCGACAGCCTTATTCCATCATAGTTGTTGGAACAGTTCGTGTCTTTTATGGTGCAGTTCTCGGCCCCATCCACATAGATGCCTGCCTTGGCTGGTCCGGAGTTCTCCACCGTGAGTCCGGTTATGTTCGTCCAGTTCGCGGTGATGCGCATAACGTTGTCCGTCCCGCTTCCGAGCACGACCACTCCGTCTCTGCTTTCCCCGGTGATATTGAGAGTCTTATCCACTACCACATCCCCGAGGTAGATACCATTGCCTACGAAGATGGTGTGTCCCGGGGAGGCACCGTCGATAGCCTCTTGGATCGTGCTGTACCGCATGCTCGTGTCCATGTTCACCACGGGCTTCCATCCGTATGGGAACGCATAGGGCCGTGGGTCGTTCGCGCCTGCGCCTCCATCCAGGTCGTATGGGGTGTCAACAACTCCGTCCACGTCCACGTCGGGGCTCGTCCAGTCGCTCCAGTGGTTCCCCTCGTTGAGAGTGTTGTTCCAATGGTTCGTTCCGTTATCGTAGGCCTGTATCTTCAAGGGGTCGTAGACGGCGGTGGTGCCATTGTTGTTCAGGATGTTGTTGTGATAGATGCTGTTGCTGGCAGAGGAGGTGATGTTGATAGCATATCCCGTATTGTCCTCGATGTTGTTATTGCGGATGGTGTTGTTATCGGAGGATTGCAGGTTGAGCCCTTCATCATTGTTCGATACCAGATTGTCAGAGATTGTGTTGCTGCCGGAGGAAGAGAGACGGATGCCATACAAGGCATTGTTGCTGGCGGTGTTGCCGGTGATGGTGTTGTTGCAGGAGGTATGGAGCTTGATGCCGCAGTTGTTGTTGTTTACGGTGTTGTTAGCGATGGTGTTGTTGCAGGAGACCCAGAGATAGATGCCGTCCCAGGTGTCATTGGTGGCCGTGTTGGAATTAAGTATATTATTGTTGGAATGTGCGAGAACGATGCCGCCAGTGTTGTTGCAGGTGTTGTTGGTGAGTGTGTTTGTGTCTGAAAAATGACCAAGAAGAACTCCGTATTGGTTGTTTGCAGTTGCGATATTATCTATAAGGAAATTGCTGCTGCTAGAAGAGGTAAGATTGTAGCCATCATAGTTGTTTGCAGTTGCGATATTGCCAATGAGCGTGTTACTACTGGAAGAATCAAGAAGGAAACCATTAGTGTTAGTGATTGCACTGTTATTGCTGAACATATTGTTGTTAGAGTAATGGAGATAGAAGCCTTCTAAGTTGTTTGTTGCGTTGTTGTTGTCAATGTGGCAGTCGTGGACACCGTACAGTTCGATACCCGCATCTCCAAAGTTGCTCCCGCTCCCAGTCACCATGAACCCGGTCATGTTCACCCAGCCCACAGTGATGTTCACCACATCCCCCACACCGCCACCGTCGATGATGGTGGTTGCCATGTCCTCTCCGACCAATGTCAGGGCCTTGTCCACTACAACATTCTCGTCGTAGGTTCCACTCGGCACCCAGATGGTGTGTCCATCCAACGTGTCCACGTCGTCGATAGCCTCTTGGATCGTCATGAAATATTCGCCGGTGTCCAGGTTATGAACCGGGCGGTATTCCACTGTTATAGTGGTGCTGCCCGATATGCCGGTGTCGTTGGCCCAGACCGTGAACACGCCCGGCCCGGTGGGAGTGTAGTTGCCGGTGCCGTCTATGCTTCCTCCATCCGTCTCCCAGATCGTGGCCGTGAGGATCACGGTGTTGCCGTCAGCATCGAATCCCTCTGCCGTGAACTCTTGCCATTCTATGGTGGAGATGATAGGGTTGGGCGGACTCACCACGATCGTATCCAGAGCACCAACGGACACGGTGATGAGGCCGGTGCTGTTCAGGTGTCCGTTCCCATCATCATAATCAAGCGTCTCTACTCCAGGAACGATATAATCCACCACCACATCGGTGGCCTCGCTATTGTTAAAAACGCCCAAAGCAACACCGCTCCAACTCCAATTACCACTCACAAGGCCCAGATAATTATCATCCGCATCGTAGCCACTAGCAAAGTAGGCAACGCTGTTATTATCCGTGTCTCGCACCTCAGCACCCACACCTGTCCCATCCGGAGCATCAGTTATGAACACATGATCCAAAACACCCAAACCCACAGTGATAAGCCCCGTGCTGTCCACAAGAGCACCACCGCCATCAAAATCAAGCGTCTCTACTCCAGGAACGATATAATCCACCACCACATCGGTCGTAGGCGTAGCGTTGAACGTACCCAATGCGACACCGCTCCAACTCCAATCGCCGCTCACCAAACCGATATAGTTGCCATCCGCATCATAACCAGATGCAAAGTATGCTACCGTATTATTATCCGTAGTACGCGCCTCAGCACCCACGTTTGCCCCATCCGGAGCATCGGTTATGAACACATGGTCCAAAGCACCAACGGTCACAGTGATCAGCCCGGTGCTGTCTAGATGGCCGTTCCCATCATCAAGATCAAGCGTCTCTGCCCCTGTAAGAACATAATCCACCACCACATCGGTGGCCTCGCTGTTGTTAAAGTCGCCTAAAGCAACACCACTCCAACTCCAATTACCACTCACAAGACCCAGGTATGTGCCCCCGGAGCCATAGCCTGAGGCATAGTACTGGATGGCATCGTCATCCGTGGTGTGTGACTCCACGCCTATGGGGGTGCCATCAGGGGCATCGGTGATCACGACATGGTCCAGAAGGACGACCAACTGGAAGCTGCCTAGGTCCTGAGGGGGGCTGCCATCGACAGTGGTGGTGTTATCCTCCCATCTGCCATCCACACCATCATCAAATGTAAGATTGATGTAGTAACCAACCTCGTATCCGAACCAATCCCCGGTCCCATTGACGACATCTCCCAGATTGAAGGTGAAGACCCCGCTCGCCTCAGTAGACACGTTCATGGACTGGGAGAGTTCATCATTGGAAGAGTTGTAGAGCCATAGGGTAACGTTAACCCCTGCCGCAGGAAGACCCAAGCGGGTGGTCACGTTCCCGTAGACAGGATATGAGGGAGGAGGTGGTGAGTCACCATCACATATCACGACATCTGTTGTGGTCAAGAGCAAGATGGCAATTGCTATGCCACCCAATACCAAGGCTAGCGCTTTCGCTTTCATGGGTTCATCCCCTACACCAGTTTGGTGAGCGGGAGAGGATTAGATGTCTACCCTAAATACTTTTGTACACATGCGGGCACGTGAGAGAAGTAGTTCACCCTATGGTCTGGCCACATAATAGAAAGGTTTAAATTGCTATATGTCATCACGTGACATGCTAAAGCCTGTAATCGTGGTATTGGCATCTTTCAGCAGGGGAGAAGGAAATGATCCATATAGGAAAGAAAAAACAATCAGATAGTACGGCGGCCATAACCAGCCGCATGGAAATGGAAATAGAGCTCATGCAAAGGCATGTAGAGATGTTGAAAGCCATCATAGAGAGCGAGCCTATAGGCATAATCCGCCTCTCTGAACTCTTGAACTATCCACAACATAAGGTGAGATACTCCCTCCGCCTACTGGAGCAAGACGGCCTTATCGAACCCTCCCCCGAAGGAGCCATGACCACAAAACGGGTCTACCCCTTCCTAGCTAGATTGAAAACAGCACTGAAATCAATGGACGCCACCATACATTCCGTGGAGAGGATGCTGGAAGTAGCAAAACGAGAGGCGGAAGAGAAGAGATAAGAGAGGGCAAACTATTTAGCACCCTTTCCTAATCGCCCCATTCCTCCATACTGCATCAGTAGAGGATAACACCATTCAACTGATGACACAACAGCAAACCCCCTTGCCACACGCAAAACAACGGATACACAGCAAAATGCCGTCGTACGAGCAAACGAACGTTTGTGAGTAGACGGCGTTTCGCGCTAGCGAAAAGCCGTCGTAGCTCAGCTGGTGGAGCGGCTGACTGTTAATCAGCAGGTCGCAGGTTCGAATCCTGTCGACGGCGCCAAAATCCTCTTTCCATGCGCAAGGATCTACCTCAAGCCCCCTATAGGCCCGTAGCTTAGTTCGGTGGTCCGGAGAGAAAACGCCCCGTTTTCCTCCTCGCCTCGGCTATCGCCGCGGAGCGTCTGCCTCAAACCACACCAAGGGCCCGTAGCTTAGTTCGGTGGAGCGTCTGGCTCATATGCCTCCGACACCACCGTCGGATCTGGGAAACCAGATGGTCGCCGGTTCAAATCCGGTCGGGCCCACTCTCTATTTGTAATAAAAAGGCCGGGGGAAGCTTGCTTTCCCCCAAGGCCAATTATCCCCACTACGCCTATACCCTCCCTATTAAAGAAATCTATTTATACAGGGGTGTTTATGCGGTTAATGTTCTCGTGTTCTTATCGAGAGTGAATTCTCCCTAAATTGGGGTGTGTTGAATGAATGATGGAATGAATCCAGTAAAGACTGGCACGACAACCGTGGGCATGGTTTGCAAGACTGGCGTGGTCATAGCGACAGAGCATAGGGCTACCATGGGAACTCTCATAGCACATAAGAACACACAGAAGATGTTCAAGATAGATGACCACCTGGGACTTACAGTGGCTGGCCTTGTGGGCGATGCTCAGATGCTAGCTAAATACCTTAGGGCAGAGGTGGAACTTTACAAGATGAAGAACAACCGACCCATAAGCGTAGGGGGCGCGGCTAACCTGTTGTCAAATATACTCAGTTCTTCAAGATATTTCCCATATTGGGTCCAACTCCTCATAGGAGGGGTTGACAAGAGTGGAAAGTATGTGTATGCCTTGGATGCCGCTGGAGGATCTATTCCAGACGAATATGTTTCCACCGGCTCCGGTTCTCCCTACGTATATGGGATCATGGAAGACTACTTCAAGGCGAATATGAGTGTGGATGCTGGTATAGACCTGGCAATTCGAGCGATATCCGTGGCCATGCGCCGAGACTCCGCGTCTGGAAATGGCTTATCCGTAGCTTCCATAACATTGGAGAAGGGGTTCGTGGAACTGGACGAAAAGGACATAGAGAAGCGCATCTCCAAGCTCAAAATTAAATAACGCTATTAGAACAAATCGTGTTTCGAGATCGTAGAGTGTGAGGGTAGATGAGTGCAGAGAGTGTATTAAAGAGAGCAATGGACATAATCAAGGAGACCACTCCTTCAGATGTCGATATCAGCGAGGTCGAGTTCGAGGGTCCAGTGTTGGTCATATACACGAAGACCCTAGACGCCTTTGCTGATAACAACGAGACAGTGCGGAAACTAGCGCAGGCGTTGAAAAGAAGGGTTGCTGTAAGACCACATCCGAGCTTGCTCACTGATCCAGAAGAGGCCGAGGGAACGATCAGGGAGCTTGTACCAGAAGATGCAGAACTCACCGGGGTATATTTCGATGATGATACAGGAGAGGTCACTCTGGAAGCCATATCTCCAGGCACTGCCGTGGGCAAGCAGATGGCTGTTTTGAATGACATCAAACGGCAGACCGGATGGGCTCCCAAGGTCGTTCGTTCACCCCCCATACCGTCCAAGACCCTGGCGGAGATACGGGAATATCTGCGGACTGTGAAAGAGGACAGAAAGGAGTTCTTGAGAAGGGTAGGTAGGAAGATGAACCGCGACATCATGGACGGAGAGAACTGGGTGCGGTTGACCACTCTTGGAGGATTTCGCCAGGTGGGAAGAAGCTGCAGCATGCTTTCCACGCGGAACAGCAAAGTGCTCATAGACTGCGGCATCGATCCTTCTTCCTCCAACAGCTTTCCATACCTGAGCGCTCCGGAGATCCAACCCCTCGATTCCATAGACGCCGTAGTTCTAACCCATGCGCATCTCGATCACTCTGGACTCATCCCTGCCCTTTACAAATACGGGTACGATGGCCCAGTGTACTGCACCCCTCCGACCCGTGATCTCATGGTGCTCCTACAGCTGGATTATATCAAGATATCCTTCGGGGAGACTTCCAAGACACCTTACGAGTCAAACCACATACGGGAGGCTGTGAAACACTGCATCCCGTTGCGATATGGCGAGACCACGGACATAGCCCCGGATATGAAACTCACATTCCAGAACGCTGGCCACATCCTGGGGTCTAGCGTTGTCCATTTCCATGTGGGCGATGGCTTATACAACGTGGCATTCACCGGAGATATCAAGTTCGAAAAGACATTGTTGTTCAACGCCGCCACCAACCGGTTCCCACGGGTAGAGACCCTTGTTCTTGAGGGAACGTATGGGGGGCACAAGGACATGCAGCCGAGTAGGAACGCGGCATCTAGCGAACTCCATGACATAATGAAAAGAACCCTGGAGAAGAAGGGAAAGGTCATGGTTCCCGTGTTCGCCGTTGGCCGGAGCCAAGAGGTTATGATGGTAATAGAAACGCTCATGCGGACCGGAGCCACGGAGAAGGTCCCCGTGTACCTTGATGGAATGATATGGGAAGCTACCGCCCTGCACACCGCCTATCCAGAATACCTCAACAGCAGCCTCCGAACACAGATATTCCAGAAGGGGGAGAATCCATTCCTTTCAAAGATATTCCACCGCGTGAGCAGCGGCCAGATGAGAGAAGAGTTGTTGGTAGACCCAGAACCGTGCATAGTGCTGGCCACCAGCGGCATGATGAACGGAGGACCCATCATGTCATATCTCCGGGCATGGGCCGATGACAGCAAGAACTCCCTGGTCTTCGTGGGCTATCAGGCCGAGGGAACCATGGGTCGGAAGATACAACGTGGAGCGAAGAGCGTGGTCCTCATGGACAAAGGACGACAGCTCACAGTAAACATCCAGGCTGACGTGGAGACCTGCGACGGTTTCAGTGGACACAGCGATCGCAAGCAACTCATGGCCTATGTGGGGACGATGGAGCCCCGGCCGGAGCGAGTGCTTGTAGGACATGGCGAGGAAAGCAAATGCTCGGACCTGGCCAGCTCATTTTACAAGAGGTACGGCATGGAGACCAGAGCACCACATAACCTGGAGACCATACGCTTCCGGTAGACTCCTGCACCCCCTACTCTACTATTTCTGTTCTATCTGTCTATATATCGAACAATACCGTTATCCTTCCCCCCTCCACTTCCAGCATATGGTAGGTGGCGGCCTTTACCTCCATCACCACATCGTGCCTCGCTAGGTCCAATGTCTCTCCACCAAGTGTTGCTACGAGTTCGAACCCTTCCGCTCCACTAGTTATGGTCGCGTCCACCTTGGCCGCGACAAAGTGTTCCACGTCGAATATGTACAAGAGCTCGGATAGAAGATCCACCAGGAGCTGGTCCTTCTCGGAGGCGGAACATTTCACTTCCCTTGAACTCTTGATCTCGACCGTTCCTTCCACGATCAACTCGAACAACGCCCTGGCCGCCGTTTCAAAGGCCTTTTCCGTGGTCTCCTCCAAGACACGTATGCCTATGTCCGCGGTGTGGTCGATTATCTCATAGGGCATGGAGGGATGAGACACGAGAGGGTATTTGATGGTTCTTGTATGCCATCCCCACATCCCTCCCTCCATCTCACCCCTCCCCCCCCACACACCCCCAAATCCCGCCTCCGATCGAACCCCCTACCCCTTCTCCCTAGTCTACTTCCACCCTCTCCCCCGTGATCATGTAATATGTCTTCTCAGCCATCTTACAGGCGTGGTCTGCGCATCTCTCAAGATGTCTAGCAGCCATGATATATCGGGTGCATTGGGATATGGTGTGCGGGTCTTCCATCATGTAGGTCAGGCATTCCCGTATGATCGAGTCCATCAAGGCGTCGACCTTGTCATCTCGTTCATTGTATTCTGTTAGGCCCCCTAGCTCGCATTTACAGGTTCTCATATCGCAGTTCTCAAAGGCGTCCATCACATCTTTTATCATTTCACTGGCGATATCTGCCATACGGGGGAGGTTGACCAGCTTTGAGACATGGGGCTTGTCAGATATTATTTCGACGATCTTTCCTATGTCCTTTCCATAGAGCCCTATCCGGGTCAGATAGGTTATCATCTTCAGTATCGTGGCTATCGTCCGCATATCCCCTGCCATAGGCTGATGGAGAGTGAGAAGGACCAGGGCTCTTTCCTCTATATCATAGTCCATCTGCTCAAGCTGGAGCTTTTTCTCGACCAAGGTCTTTGCCAACCCCACATTCTGATCCTTCAATGCATTCATGGCGTCGTTCAGCATCTCTTGAGCCAGATAGCCCATGCTGACAACGTCCATCTTCAGTTCCGCAAGTTCGTCATGAAATTTCTCAGTCATCATATCACCTTATCCAAATCTTCCTGTGATGTATCGCTCGGTCATCTCCTTCTGTGGGTTCTCGAATATCTGCTGGGTCTCCCCGAATTCTATCTGCTCTCCGAGATACATGAAAGAGGTGTTATCACTTATTCTAGCCGCCTGTTGCATGTTGTGAGTGACTATCACAACGGTGTAATCCTTTTTCAGCACGTTGATCAGGTTCTCTATCTTCCCTGTGGCTATCGGGTCCAGGGCCGATGTCGGCTCATCCATAAGAATAACTTCTGGCTCAATTGCGAGGGCGCGGGCGATGCACAACCGCTGCTGCTG
>DAOVJP010000262.1 GCA_030673205.1 Thermoplasmata archaeon | reverse complement strand
ATAAGCGCACCTATCACCCTCGGCGGATTATATGATGGGAACAGGACAGGGGTCATCGACCCCTCCAATTCCACCAACTTCACGGTCATCATAAACATACCTGCGGGCATGGCCGCGGAAAACTACAACCTCACCATTTGGGCTAATACGACCAACTATTGGAACATCCATTCTAACACCTCCTTCCATCTGAACGTGACCGTCCTAGGGACGCCCATGGTGGGAGTGGACACCGATCTCCCTCCTCAGTCCCTTGTCATGAAGCCAGGGGACACCGATAACATAACGGTCCGATTGAAGAACTATGGCAACCAGGGCGGTACCGTAGGAGTGGAATTCAGTGGTTTCCCTTCAGGCTGGATCTACGACCCGCCAGAGAACTTTCTCTTGAACGCTTCCTCAACGAGTGAAGAGATGATCATCAATATGACAGTGGCCAATACCTCCGACCATGGCCAATTCAACTTCTCCATACAGGTGACAGATGGCCAGGGAAACCCGCTTCCAGGCATGGACCCGTATCCCTATACGATGGAGGTGAGCTCAGTGCCATATCTGGTGGTCTCCTCCATAGAATACTCCTTGACGAGCCCATCTTCCAGGCCCCTCGCCAACAGCGACATAGAGGTCACAGTGACCGTAAAGAACCTCAGCCCCTTCTACGCGGAGAACGTCACACTCCTCCTCAAGGACGGAGAGAAGGTGTTGGACAACCGAACGATGAACATCACGGAGAGCACGATAGGAGGAGGCGAGATGACCGAGGTTTTCGTGATCTCCTTCTCCAGCGCAGGAATACACACCCTGGCCGTGGAGATGATCCCCAATGGCACGGACTGGTTGGGGATGGAGGCCAGTTCAAGCATAGAGATGGATGTTGGGCTCAACCCGCTGTTGTTCATACTCATAGGTTTCATAGTGCTCATGGTGGTGTTCGGCATCATCGTGCTCATGATCGTCTACGACCGGATAAGATACCCCGCCGAGATATCCCTCTCCAGCCTCAAAGAGCAGTTGGACAAGGACAAAAAGGGGCCGGAGATAGGCGACATTGAGGACCTGGACATCGGAGCCGTGGAGCCAGACCGCCTCTATCCCACATCCCCAAAGAAAAAGGGAGGGGAGGTAAAGGCCCAGAAAGCAAAACCAGCGAAGGAAGGGGCGAGAAAGAAGGGAGAGCGGTCCAAGCTCAAGCCACGGGCACCTCCTCCACGGGCTCCGCCTCCTAAGGCTACTCCCAAGGCCGCCCCTAAGGCCGCTCCCAAGAGAGAGACACCGGCCAAACCAGTTGCTACTCCTGTCACCGCCACCCCCGCCCAGCCCCCCAAGGAAGCGAAAGCTCCGATGGACGATACTGGCCTCAGAGAAAGGATCCGAGATATCGAACGCCGTGTTCAGGAGGCGAAGCTCAAGGATATAGATGTCAGCAGCCTGGAGGGTAGGATGAAAGAAGCGAAAAGAGCATATGCCTCCCGGGAATTCTCCAAGGCAGAGGGCATACTGGACACCATAGACCGCAGGATAGAGGATCTCATAGAACGCCGGGAGAAGGCCAGAAGGATCATCCGGGACGCCCAGGCCGCCATATACGGTCTGAAGTACACGGACACGGATATCTCCCAGCCAAAGAGCTTTCTCACACGTGCTGAGAATGCTTACAAGAACAGCGATTTCACCGAGGCGATCAAGAACGGCCAGAAGGCCAAGGACCGGGCGGAGGAGATGGAGAGGATAAACTCGGGAGGCGGGAGCTTTTCCGCTGGTGCCTCGTCGGGGGACGATATGGACGAGGACATGGATGATGTTGGGGGGAACGACGAGGACCGTCTATGAGGATAGGCGTAGTTGCCGTACAGGGCTCGGTCGAAGAGCACATACAAGCCCTCCATAGGACCGGTTGGAAGGAACTGGACGTGCATACGATCCTACACCCGGAGAGAGCACGGGAAATGGATGGGCTGATACTCCCTGGAGGGGAGAGCACGGCCATCGCGAGATTGTTGAAAGGAACGGGTTTGTTCCAGACGCTCAAAGACCTGGGACAAGATGGAAAGGTGATCATGGGAACATGTGCAGGATGTGTGCTCCTGGCGTCCAGGCTTCGGCCGGAGAAGGATGAGGAGAAGACCAGCCTGTTGCGTCTGATGGACATGACCGTGAGCAGAAATGCATTCGGCAGGCAGAGCCAGAGCTTCGAGACAGAAATGGAGATAGAGGATGTGGGAGCTTTCCACGGCGTGTTCATCCGCGCCCCCGCTATCATTGATATGGGGGAGGGGTGCAGGGCCATGGCCATGATAGGAAAGGAGGTGGTGATGGCTGAACAACAGAATCTATTGGCACTCAGCTTCCACCCCGAGCTGACCGACGATCCTAGTATACACAGATATTTCTTGGAAAAGGTCCAGGCTACCCTTTGACGGCCTGCACCACCCCGCTCAACGCGGCGTGGACATCCTCCGTGCGCTCCACCAGAGTTCCAGTGACGATGATATCGGCCCCTGCCTTGGCAACCTTCTCCGCCGCTTCCGGGGTTCTTATCCCTCCACCCACCACCAGAGGTATGTCCAGCGCCTCTTTGACCGCGCGTATCATATCCTCTGGCACGGGCTCCGGTGCACCGCTCCCTGCCTCCAGATATACGAGTTTCATCCCCAGCATCTGAGCACAGAGGGCATAACCAACCGCTCCTTTCAGATCTTCGTGCTTGATGACATCGGCCTTGCTGACCTTGCCCACGGTCATGCCTGGCTCCACTATTATGTATCCCATTGAGATGGTCTCCACGCTCATCTTCTTGATGTATGGGGCGCCGAGGTGTTGCTCGCCCGTTATGAATCGGGGATCGGTGCTGTTCAACACGGTCATGAAATAGATGGCGTCCAGACGAGGGCTGAGTGCTGCGGCGGTGCTGGGAAAGAGTATGGT
>DAOVJP010000194.1 GCA_030673205.1 Thermoplasmata archaeon | reverse complement strand
GGGAGAAGGTGGACCTTTTTCCCTTTGATGAGCCGCGCCATGGACAGGATGGTTTCTTGGCCCATTCGAGGAGTATTCTATCTGGAGGAGGGCACTTGGTGGCCCATGCTCCAACGGGGGTGGGCAAGACCGCTGCGGCGCTCGCCGCCGCATTGGAGGCTGCGTTCAAGGAGGGGAAGGTCGTGTTCTTCCTCACGTCTAGGCAGAGCCAGCATCGTGTCGCCGTGGAAACCCTCCAGATGATGCATGAGAAGAGCCCGCTGTTGGTGGTGGATGTGGTGGGTAAACGGGATATGTGCATTCGCAAGGACAAGCCGGAGGGCTCTGCGTTCATCCATTTCTGTGCTGAGCAGATCAAGGCGGGGAAGTGTTCTTTCCATCAGAAATATGCGAAGGAGAGCTATGAGGAGGCTTTCAAGCAGCCTCTCCATGTGGAGGAGTTGGTGGCATCGGGCATGAGGGAGGGGATGTGCCCCTACCGTGTGGCCATGGACCTCATGGAGCACGCCGATGTGGTGGTCTGCGACTACAACTATCTCTTCAGCGATCTCTTGGAGAACGTGCTCGCAAGGATGAACCGTCCCCTCGGCGATATCATCGCGGTGGTGGACGAGGCGCACAACCTTCCGGATAGGATAAGGGGCCAGCATTCCATGAGCCTCCATCCGTTCTTGGTGGGGGAGGCGTTCAAGGAGTGCAGGGGGAATAAACGCCTGCAGCACTATCTTATGTTGATCCAAGACATATTCCTCGATTTCTCGGAAGAGGGCGAGGGAAAAGTGGCTAAGGGGCTCTTGCCGGATATGATGGAGGGCGTTCTCAAGGCCGCCATCGATCCCCTCACTTACGATGAGTTCGCCGATTCTTTGCGCCAGGTGGGCGATAAGAAGGCGATGATCGGAGAGCCGTCGGCCTGCATAGAGCTGGCGGATTTCCTGGATCTGTGGGTCACCGATTTCGACAGCACGGTCCGCCTCTATAGAGGGGGTGAACGGCCCAGCCTCATATATAGGGTGTTGGACCCGAGCCACATGGCCCGCCCTATTTTTGACGGCATCTATTCCAGCCTTCTCATGAGCGGAACGCTCTTCCCGATGAAGATGTACCGTGACCTTCTCGGGCTCGAACCACGGCGTACCGTTCTGAAGGAATATTCGTCCCCCTTCCCAAAGAAGAACCGTCCGGTGCTGGTGGACAAGACGGCCACCACAAGATACAACGAGAGAGGAGAGGATATGTATCGCCTCATAGCGGACAATCTTCGCCAGTACATAGGACGAGTGCCGGGCAATGCCGCCGTGTTCTTCCAATCCTATGGGCTGTTGAACGAGATAGGGAACCGTCTCAACGTTCGTCCGAAGGATCGTTGGGCCGAGACCCCCGAGATGACCAAGGAGGAGAAGGACTCGTTGCAGGGCCGCCTCATGCGGACCAAGAAGGAAAAGGGGATGGTTGTGCTAGGGGTCATGGGCGCTTCCCTGGCGGAGGGCATAGATTACAAGGATAACGCCCTAGACATGGTGGCGGTGGTCGGCCTACCCCTCGCCCCACCCACCCTAGAAACGAAGCTTGTGATCGAATTCTATACGAGCCTCTTCGGCGAGGAAGAGGGGGAATATTATGGTTATATCCAGCCCGCCATGAACAAGGTGCTCCAAGCCTCCGGAAGAGCGATACGAAGCTCAGAGGACAGGGCGATGGTGCTCCTGCTGGACAAGCGGTTCGTGTGGGGAAGATACAGGAAGTGCTTCCCCAAGGATTTCCGCATATGGGACGAAGAGGACATAAAAGGGAGTGTAGAGGAGTTCTTCGCCCTTGTAAAAGAAGAGTGAGCGGGGAGTGGATGGGCGCAGAGAAAGGTAAGTACTGCCGTCACCTACGGTATTTATATATACCGCGCGCGCATACACGTGTACGCGCGTGGAAAAAGTGTTATAGAAAGCACGTGTGCCGTTCACTCGGGAAGGGATGCTTATGCCAAAAGAAGCAAGCGACGATTACACAGCAGAGAAGATACAGATACTAGAAGGGCTGACAGCCGTCCGTAAACGACCCAGCATGTATATAGGGTCCACTGGCGAGCGGGGCCTGCACCATCTGGTATATGAGGTGGTGGACAACAGCATAGACGAGGCCATGGCCGGACACTGTAACGACATAGAGGTCGTCATACAGAAGGATGGCAGCGTTGTGGTGCAGGACGATGGGAGAGGTATCCCCGTGGAGATGCACCCCAAATACAAGGTCTCCGCCCTGGATATCGTGATGACCAAGCTCCATGCAGGGGGTAAGTTCGATGATAAGAGCTACAAGGTCAGCGGAGGGCTCCATGGTGTCGGCGTCAGCGTTGTCAACGCCCTCAGCGAGTGGATGGAGGTCTATGTCGATAGGGATGGGAAGACACATACCCAACGGTATGAGCGGGGCATTGCCAAGGGCAAGGTGCACGAGGTCGGAGATGCGGATGGGACCGGCACCAGGGTGGTGTTCAAACCGGACCCGGAGATATTCGAGACCACCAAATTCGATTATGACACCATTGCCATGAGGCTTCGTGAGCTGGCATTCCTCAACCAGGGCATACATGTCCTGTTCAGGGATGAGAGAGGGGAGGAGACCAAAGAAGAACTCTTTTACGCAGAGGGCGGATTGTCCAGTTTCGTGCAGTGGATAAACAGGAACAGAAAACCGATCCACAGCGACATAATACATATACAGACAGAGAGAGGGAAGGTGCAGGTGGACATCGGCATGCAGTACACCGATTCGTACAACGAGAACGTGTTCACCTTTGCCAACAACATCCACACGATGGAGGGGGGAACGCATCTGTCCGGGTTCCGCGCGGCGCTCACAAGGGTCATCAACGACTATGCCCGAAAGAGCAATTTCATGAAGAATCTCCAGTCATTGAGCGGGGAGGATGTGAGAGAAGGGTTGACGGCAGTGGTGAGTGTCAAACTGCCCGACCCGCAGTTCGAGGGACAGACGAAGACCAAACTTGGTAACCACGACCTGAAAGGGGTGGTGGATTCAATGCTCTACGAGAAACTGGCCGAGTTTTTGGAGGAGACCCCGGGTGTCGGCCGCAGTATCATAGAGAAGGCCATCTTATCCCTTCAGGCACGTGAGGCGGCTCGGAAGGCCAGGGAGCTGACCCGCCGTAAAGGATTGTTAGAAGGAGGTGGTCTACCCGGAAAATTGGCGGACTGCCAGGAAAAGGATCCGGCCAAGAGCGAGCTTTTCCTTGTGGAGGGAGACAGTGCAGGAGGAAGCGCGAAGCAGGGGAGAGATCGACAGTTCCAGGCCATACTCCCCCTCCGGGGCAAGATAATAAATGTCGAGAAGGCAAGGCTGGAGAAGATGCTCCAGAACAACGAGATACGGACAATAATAACAGCCCTAGGCACGAGCATAGGGGACGAGTTCGACGTGTCCAAGAACAGATATCACAAGGTGGTGATAATGACGGACGCCGATGTGGACGGGGCGCATATACGCACCCTTTTGCTCACATTCTTCTATAGATACATGCGAGGCATTGTGGATGCGGGGCACATATACGTCGCCCAACCTCCCCTATATCGTGTCAAGAAGGGAAAGAGCGGGCGCTGGGTGTATACGGATGCCGAGAAGGACAGCGCCCTGGAAGAGATGGGAAAGGGCGCCACGGTCCAGAGGTTCAAGGGTCTGGGGGAGATGAACGCGGACCAACTGTGGAATACAACGATGGACCCGGACAAACGGCAGTTACTCCAGGTGACCATAGAGGATGCGGTGGAGGCCGACGAGCTTTTCAGCATACTCATGGGGGATG
>DAOVJP010000228.1 GCA_030673205.1 Thermoplasmata archaeon | reverse complement strand
TGGTTTAGCTATTTCACCAGGCGATAGAAGATAGAGGCAAGGCGCTTGGTCAGATAGCGGCGGTCGTACATGCTCAGGTCCGGTTTCCTTGTTCGTAAGCCTCTTTGTTGGTACAGTTCAAAAACATGTTTGATAGAATCGGAGATGGCCTTGGGAGAATTTGGGTCTGCAGTCGTTCCGGTCATGGTGCTGTTTATCATCTTCTCGGCCATTCCTTCTCTCGGCACGAGTCCCAGTATGTGTGTTTCAGAGGCCATATACTCGTATATCTTCTGACTCGGCACACCTTTGATCAAGTTATTCTTGTGCGGGATCAACAGGAGAAGGACGTCCGAGTGCACCATGAGTTCTATGGCTTCTTCATGTGGCACAGGAGGCTTCGCTTCCACGATGTCTCCCACTCCTCTCTTCTCGGCTAACCGGGCGATGTCCTGATGGTTCTCGTTACCCACAAAAACCGCACCCAGGTGGGTTCTGGCATCCGGATTCTCTTTAAGAAATAACCCCAGGCCCTTGAAGAAGTTGTCAACGGAGGGGTACACCCTCCCAACATAGGATATCCTCATCTTCCTCTCTTTCGCACTCCTGTCCTCTGGCCCTTTGAGTTCCATGAAATCTTGGGGGTCGTATCCGTTCGGAATGACCACGGATCTCCTAGCGGCCGCTTTCCCATACATTCGTACGAACTCATCCTTCAACGTCTGGGTGTTGTGAATGATGACATCAGCATCCCTGGCCACCGATGCCTCTAGATGCCTATCTATGTCCTTATGGAACTTCGATGGGTATTTAGCAAAGGCATATCTGGTCCAGGGATCCCTGAAGTCGGCCACCCATGGAAGGTCGGTGCTTCTCTTCAGCCATCGTCCAAGGATGTTTGTGGCCGGAGGCCCCGATGTTGTATATATCGCAGAAATATTATATTTTTCTATCACTTTTTTAGCTGTTCTCTTAGCATTGAGAGCCCAGAGAATGGTGGGGTCTGGTCTCAAGAACAAATGAGCGGGGGGCATCAACCTGGCTGGTATATAGTTCTCGAGCGCGAATGCTCGATGGACACGCACAGAGGCAGGCAATTCCCTAGGCCTGACATCCCTCTCCCTTATCCCCTTGGGAAGATGCCGTGTCAATATGTGAGGCTCCCATTCGAAATCCGGGAGGTACTTGGCGAACTTCACAGTGCGTTGTATGCCTCCACCTGTGATGGGGGGGAATGGGTAAGCAAGCATCAATACACGTTTCATCCGACCCTGCATGGCGACCCTGAAATAAAAGCTGTGCCCTCCTTCTCAGCAATACATAGAAGATAAATAGGCGGAGAACAATGCCGTTCAAAAGAATAAGGCCCAGGAGCCAGAAGATGAAGATATGTTTCATTTATCACCTGCCAAGCTCCTTTCTGGAAAAGGATGCCCGTGTGCTCAAGGAGATACGGACCCTTTCGAAGGCAGGGCACGATCTTACTGTCCTCTGTAGAGATGAGAACCTCACAGAGAGGAGGATGTACGCATATGGGACTATGTTCCGATGCATAGGCCTTAACCGATCGCCTCGAATTCCCTCCCTTGAAAATGCTAGAAAAAGGTTATTGTTCAACATTCTAGTGGGGAAAAAAGCTCTGAAGATCATCAACTACCTGGGAGGCACCCTGGTCGGGAAAGGCAACTATATCCCCATTTACAAGGACATGGTGCGACAGGCGATCGCCGAGGATCCTGATGTCTTCCATGTCCATGATTATCCACCTCTGTTAGTCGGCGTCGTTGCGGGAAAGCTCCTCGGACGACCAGTGATATACGACGCCCACGAATATCTTCGAGGACTACCATCAAACCCGGCAAGGCGGGTCAAAATGCTCAGACCAACGGCAGAGAGCTTTTTATCCAGAAGATGTGAACGCGTCATCACCGTTAATGCTACCATAGCGAAAATGATGAAAAAAGAGAACAGAATAAAGAAGCCTGTAGTGCTGAAGAATTTCCCTTTGTACCAACAGCTACAAGAGAGCAACATTCTCCATGAGACCCTTAACATCCCCAAAGAAAAGAGAATAGCAATATACCAGGGTCGGCTGCAACACGGGAGAGGAATTGAGCGGCTCATTGAAGCCGCAAAAAAGATCCCAGAAATAGAATTCGTGTTCATGGGAGATGGCCCTCTAAAGAAAGAGATAAAGAGAAGGACGAAGACACAAAGGATTGCCAATATCCACATTATCGATGCAGTTCCCCAAGAGGACCTACTGATATACACCTCATCCGCCCACATCGGAATTCATCCGATGGAAAACACCTGTTTGAACCATTATTATTCCCTCGGGAACAAGGTGGGAGAATACCTCATGGCAGGACTGCCTATAGCCGTTAGCGACTTTCCAGAGATGCGGCGCATAGTGAAGAGTGAAGGCGTGGGTGTTGTTTTCGACCCGGCGGATCCCCAGAGCATAGCAAAAGCGATAAGAGACCTTGTGGAACCAAAAGCGTATAAGAGGAAGAGAGAGAATGTGCTCAGAGCAAGGAAGAAGTATAGCTGGGAAAGGGAAGAGAGGAAACTCCTCGGAGCATATGAAAGACTGGAGAAAGACCACAGATAGAGTTCCTGTCACTCCCCTCTTTTTTCCTCTCTGAAACATGGGCTCTGTAGAAGCATAGAAAAATCTATTTGCCCCCTCTGCATCCTCCGCCCGAGGAAACAGGCTAATGGAATGGAAGGTGCCCTTGTTCAATATATACCACGACGGAGAGGATGTCAAAGCCGTCCAGCGGGTCATAGAGCGCGGGACGTATTGGACCCTCGGACCAGAGGTAGAAGAGTTCGAGAGAGAGGTAGCTAAATATATGGAAAGGCGGTATGCGGTCGCCTTTGCCAATGGGACTGCCGCTCTACATGCTGCGATGATCGCCCATGGAATAGGGCCAGGTGACGAGGTCATCGTTCCTTCATTTACGTTCATCAGCACATCTAACGCCCCATTGTTCGTAGGGGCCAAGCCCGTGTTCGCGGATATTGAGACAGAGACACTAGGATTGGACCCCCAGGATGTGAGAAAGAAGATCACTCCCCGGACAAAGGCCATCATCCCCGTGCACGTAGGGGGAGCGCCCTGCCTCATAGAAGAGTTAAGGGAGATAGCGGATGAGAACGACCTGATACTCATAGAAGATGCGGCGGAGGCATTCGGTGCAAAGGTCCATGGCAAGATGGTAGGATCATATGGTGACACCAGCATGTTCAGTTTCTGCCAGAACAAGATCATCACCACTGGAGAGGGCGGGATGCTTGTCACGGACGACGATAATGTGTTTCAAAGACTGCGGTTGCTTCGCTCCCACGGACGGGCGGACGACAAGGA
>DAOVJP010000069.1 GCA_030673205.1 Thermoplasmata archaeon | reverse complement strand
CATCAGGCCATCCCCCTCTTCACACTTTTCTCCCATCCGGAATTCGACCTCCGCGACCTTCACCATCTTCTTCTTGGAAAGAAGCTTCTCCATCTTGCCGAGTTGGTTCTTCTTTTTCATCTGATGGGTGTTGATCATGCCATACTTTTTACCATTCATCCCCTCCAGTGTCTTCATCAACTTCTTCATGTCCACCTGGACACTGAATATCTCCGCGGCGGCTGAGAACACGTAGATATCTGCCTCGGGCATGGCCGTCGGATCCACCTCGTCCGTCTTCAAAACCTGCACCTCTCCTTTTGATCCCAATCTCTCGGCCAGTTGCTCGACTATCTTCTTGTTGTTCCCGTATCTCGACCAGTAGACAATGACGTACTTCATGTGGATCACCATGAAGGAAATCTCGGTTCCGGTATAAAAGAACAGTGGGAAGAAAGAGAGGGGGGTGGCACAGCAACACTTTCACCCTACCCTCGTGCAAACATAGTTATCCTCCTCTCTTCTTCTCCCTGCTGGTGAACGACTATGGAGGAATGGAACGACACTGTTGCGAAGGAGATATGGTCCAGCATAGAGCCCATGATGATGGCGTATCTGGCCACTAAGGACGGCCAGTTCCCGCGGGTGCGACCCGTCACGCCCATTCACGCCGAGGAAAAGCTGTGGATACTCACAGGCACCGAAAGCGCAAAGATAAGCCAGATAAGAGCGGACCCGAACGTGGAGGTCTGCTATCCCCTGGGAGAGGGGGAGAGCCAGGGCTACGTGCGCATCGCCGGGAACGCGGAAATTGTAGAGGGCCGAGATACGAAGAACAGGATAGCGGGGCTCACACCATTCTTCGACATGCACTGGAAGAGCACGGAGGACCCAAATTACACGCTGCTGAACATCCACGCCAAAGAGATAGAGTTCATCAAGCCCGGCGAGATGCTGGCGAAGAAGTATCGGCTGTGAAGGGAGTTAGACTCTTTGGATCTAATCCCTTTGCCCACACCGAGCGCAAGCATTTGCTTCGGGGGGGGGGAACTCGCTTTTTGTCGCCCGTTTTAGGGGAATGCTATATATCCCTCACGGCCATCGCATAATGCGGATCAAGAGGTGGGAAGATGCCTAATGCTGTTTTTGACATTGTTGTCTCTATTCTGGAGCTACATGTGGGAGATATCCTGGCGACAGGTGTGACCAAGAAGGCTCTGACAAAAGTGGGTGCCAGCGAGAATAGTGTCACGATTACACAGATGCAGATGGCACTCAGACAGCATATCGGGCCGGTTCTGACATCCTTCATGACCATGGAAAAGTCCAAGAATCTTGTGAGATCCATAGAGAAGAGAATGAGGGAGGCATCTTAAGATGAAGTTGAGTAGAGATATGTCGTATTTCAGGTTCGCGTTAATCGTATTCGCCCTTGTGGATCTGGCCATTCTCTTGTGGAGGCCGTTTGAGGCCGCTACGATGGGTAATATAGCCAATGCTTTCACTGCAACCGCCCTCATATTGGCATTGATCTTCTCGTATCTCGCGCTCAAACTGTATGGGAACAGCGCCGAAGGAAAGATGTGGATCGCGATTATCACAATGCTTGTGTCAATCTCCATTGGCATGGTTATATCGATCATACTCGAATCGTATGATGTGCTTTCCGCCTTTGTCATTCTGGGCTTTGCAGTATATATCGGGGGCATATGGAGGAGGATACGATCTGCGGGTCTGCGACCGGATCGATTCGACCTCACACTGGCCGTTATAATTCTAGTTGTGATCATTGGCCTCCAATCGTTATATATGATCCACTATGCTGGAACGGTGCCCGCCGACCACCAGACGGCTGGCCATATACTTCCGTACATCGCATGTGTCATGGCATATATTTTGATATTCGCCTGTGTATTGATGTCTCGACTTATGGGAGGGCACTTATCCTTCGGTTGGACGATCCTTGCCATCGGGGCGGTGCTTTTCTCGATATATTATGCGATAACCATGTTCCGATATTCGGTTGGGATTTTAGAACAGGGGAGTTACCTCGAAGTACTTGGAGTGCTGTCCCTCAATGGTATCACATTCACTGCTCGGTTCCAGAGGAAGAAACATCTCGAACTGATAGAGATGATGTAGCTACGCCCTTATACACTGCTCCGTCAACCTTGTTCTCGCTCTGGGCAATAGAAAAATGAAAAGAAGAATACAAGGGACCTTTGGTCCCTCGAACCTTGTTTTCATTCTAGACAATAGAATAAATGAAAAGTAGAAGAGTGTTGGTGTTCAATGCTGTGAGAGTCTCACAGCTTTTTCACATTGACGGCATGGGGTCCCTTATCACCCTGTTCGACATCGAACGAGACTTTGTCTCCCTCGTTGAGGGATGCTCCCTCTTCTAGGGCGCTCTGATGAACGAATACGTCTTTTCCCTCTTCGATCTGGATGAATCCAAAGGACTTCACGCCATTGTACCATTTTACTGTTCCTTCCACTGTAATCACCTCCTCAGAAGCGATTCTGCATTTCTAAATAAAGATTGAAGAAAAGTAGTCACGTTGATTTGGATGACCAAAATGTGTCTTGCTTTTGGTTCGTTCTCTATTTGTTATCCATGCTACTCCGCCCTACTATAAAAAGCTTCCGCTTTTGTTTTTTTGGGGGGTGTGTGCGGACCGGGGAGGTATGTTGAGCCATTGGGCGAGATGGTAGTTTTGAATATGATCTCACAGCTTTAAGCCCATGTTATCGGCAATCTATCCGCCACAAAGGGAGAATGTTAAAATATCCCCTGCGTGTAGGTGGTGGCATGTGTCTAGCAGTCCCTGGAAAGGTGATATCGTTAGAGGGCGACCATGCCCGGATCGAATACACTGGAGGTATAATCCGAGAGGCGAACATCAGCCTTGTGGAGGCGACGGTGGGGCTCTACGTTATCGTCCATGCGGGTTTTGCCATACAGCTCTTGGACGAGAAGGAAGCCCTGGAGACACTCTCCTTTTGGGAGGAGTTGTTGGGATCGGAAAAGAGCGCAGGAGATGCGGGGAGAGAAGGAGGGGCGTAGTTGCACGAGTTCTCCGTGATGGAAAGCGTTGTGGCAGGCGTGCTGGAACAGACTAGGGAGCGAGGGGACCTGTTGTCCATAGAGGCGGTGACGTTGGAGATAGGGGAGCTGACCTTTCTGGGGCATGAGCAGCTTCGTTTCGGTTTCCAAGTGTTGACCGAGAAGGAGCCGCTACTGAAGGGCGCCCGATTGGACATAGTGAAGAAGAAGGCGAGGGTCCAGTGCCCCGCCTGCGGATACAAGGGAGGGATGGACTATGTGGAGGAGGAAGCGTATCATCTCGCCCTCCCCATATTCTCCTGCCCGACTTGCGGGGACGTGGTGGAGATAGTGGAGGGAAAGGAGTGCATGATCACGAACATACGGGTGGTAGTGGATGATGGGGAAGAGCAGGGGGAAAGGGGGAGAGAGGACGCAGGAGAGGGAACTGTCGAGCATGGGGGGAGAAGGGGGAGAGGAGACGCCCACGTCCATGAGGAGGTAACATGATGTTCTCCCTGCAGGACAAGAAGATGGCGGAAAAGATAGCGGCGCGCATGAAAGCGTTGATAGATGGGAAACAGTACAGTTTCATGCACGTCTGCGGCACACACCAGGACACACTCGTGCGGCATGGGTTGGACGAGATGCTGAGGAACGCTGGTGTGCGGGTCCGACAGGGGCCAGGCTGCCCCGTGTGTGTCACCACCCCCAAAGAGATAGAGGAGACGCTGGCACTGGCCCGCAGCGGAAAGACCATAACGGTATTCGGGGACATGCTCAAGGTACCTGGCACAACGGGCAGCCTGGAAAAGGCGAGGACGGAGGGGGCAGATGTGCGGGTGGTCTATGGCATAGAGGATGCCGTGGCCATAGCCAGAAAGATGGAGGATAGAGAGGTGGTGTTCATCGGCATAGGCTTCGAGACCACGGCCCCCACCACCGCCACCGTGCTTCGTTCCTCCCCTCCTCCCAACTTCTCCGTCCTATCATGCCATCGCACCGTTCCCAACGCTCTGCGTTTCATATTGGAATCGGGTGAGGTCAAGCTGCACGGGCTGGTGGAGCCAGGACATGTGAGCGTCATACTGGGCATGGAGCCATATCGTTTTTTGACGGAAGAATACGGCGTGCCGCAGGTGATAACCGGGTTCGAGCCTCTCGACCTCTTGATGGGGATCTATATGCTGGTCAAACAGGTCTCGGATGGCGAGGCGCGTTTGGAGAACGAGTACACCCGCGTCGTACGGCCCGAGGGAAATCCCCGTGCTATTCATCTCATGGAAGAGGTGTTCCGCCCCACGAACGTGGCTTGGCGCGGCTTTCCGGTCATCCCCGAGAGCGGCCTGGGACTGCGGGAGGAATATGCCGCGTGGGATGCGCGGAAGAAATTCGCCGATGTGCTCAAGCCCCTGGAAGGCCAGGAGTTCAAGGAACACCCTGGATGCAAATGCGGCGATGTGCTGCGGGGTGTCATGGAACCGGATGAATGCCCTCTGTTCGGAAAAGGGTGCAGCCCCACGAGCCCTCTGGGCCCCTGCATGGTGAGCTTCGAGGGTGGGTGCGCCATCGCATATAAGTATGGAAAGAAGCGGCAATAGATGACTGGGAGCGACAAGAGAAAGCGGTCCGCCATCGTGTCGCGACATCACATTTCTCTAACATCCATGGGCTCGCCTTTTTTCGGGTCCAAGACCAGAGACAGCGCCTCTTCCGGGCACTGGCTAGCGCATACTCCACAGCCCATGCATTTCTCCCAGTCGATTGTGGCTCGGCCATCCTTCACCGTTATAGCATCGAAAGGACAGGGCTCGATACATTTCCCACAGCCCACACACTTCTCCTCGTCCACCTGCGCGGCGTATCCGGATGATGCGAGCATGGGTATGTCATACTTCGTCATCGCCTCTAACCCTCCGCAGCAGCATTTGCAGCAGTTGCATATGGCATAGAAACGGTCCATCATCCCTGTTCTGAACCAGGCCACGTGCATGTGCCCCCTATCGTGCTCGTCCCTCAACAGCTGCAGGCCCTCCTCCTGGCTTATGATACGGCTGTTCTCGGGGTTGTGTTTGTGGAACAGACCCACGAAGGGCTGGCCTATGATCATGCACACCTGCGTGGGCTGGCACGGGTTCTTCCGGGAATGTCTGCAGGCACATTCGTATGCCAGTATCTCCGGCGATCCCTTCAGCATCAGGTCCCGGGCCATGGGATAAGGGACGATCTGCTCCAGATCCTGAAGGGGGATGTTCTTGTTCAATGTGATCACCGCCTCTGCGTGTTCCTGTGGCAATAACTTCCCGTGGTAGCGATCGGCCAAGAATGTCTTTCCCCTTGACCCTATGCGGGGGAAGATGCGGTGTATCATCAGGTCTATGAACCTGTTCGTCCAGCGGCCATATATATACCCTCTTCTGTGAATACGTATAAAGTGCATCAACCCCCCCTTCCACATCACCTTGTGTTTGGAAGAGGGTTTCGGGTTCTGGCCTCCTTTGTTCTCATCCTTGACCGCCATCCGCCGATCCTCCTTTGTTCTCATCCTTGGCCGCCATCTACCGGTCCTCCTAACATATCCTGGGGACCGGGTCCCCTATGGGCGGCTCGACTATCCTTCTTCCTCCTACTTTAGTGGCCATCACAACGCCTTTCACTCTACTGCTGGCCTTGCCTATGCTGGCCGCATCCTTTCCATTCGGGTGGCGGCGCACGGCCTCCAGCACTTCCCCTGCCTTCTGTGGCACCACGGCCAATATCATCTTTCCTTCGTTACCCACGTTGAGCGGATCTATCCCCAAAAGCTCGGAGGCGCCTAGCACTGCGTCTTTGAACGGTAAGGTGGTCTCATCTATCTCTATACCGATATGTGATTTCTCCGCCAGTTCGTTGAGACAGTTGGCCACTCCCCCTCGTGTCGGATCCTTGGCCGAGACCACTCCCCCAACGTCCATCGCGCCCTCCATGAGCTTGTTCAACGGTGCATTGTCGCTCTCCAGGTCTGTTTCGAACCCGTATCCCTCACGGAAGGAGAGGATGGCGATGCCATGGTCCCCGATAGTGCCGGAGATGAGCAGGATGTCCCCATCATGCAGATTCGTATCCGTGAGCCAATGCACCTCTCTTCCATGTTCTTTGCACACGTTCCTGTTGTGCAGCAGGGCATTCCCCGCCCGTCCTATGCCCGCAGTGGTCACTGTCATCCCCTTTACCCCTCCTCTTTCCACCACCTTGGTATCTCCTGTCATTATAGGTATTCCCGCCTCATTCGCGGCCTTCCCCATGCTCACCATGACGCGGTCCAGAAGATCAAGGTCCAAGCCCTCTTCGATGATCAACGAGGATGCGAGGGCGATGGGGGAGGCGCCCATGGCTGAGATGTCGTTGATGGTGCCTGACACGGCCAACCTCCCTATATCCCCTCCGGGGTATTCCAGGGGCTGCACGGTATGCCCGTCTATGGTGAACACAATATCATCTATGACCGCCGAATCGTCCAGCGCCTCCAGGCCAACCTCCCCTTTCCCTGTGGATATGTGGCGGAGCACGGCCTTCTTCAACAATGTGTGCATGGCCTCTCCCCCCGCCCCCTGCACTCGGAACAGAGCTTCTGGCCCGGCACCTGGCGCCACTTCTGCTTCCTGTTCGATCGTTGGAGCGTGCTGTCGCGGAGCTCGCGGAACCTCTTGGCCGAAGCTACCGACTGTCGGATCTCGACCGCCCCACCCTTGCTGGGCTTGAACACGGGCTCCCACACCCGACCGGTCTTCTTCAGCAGCTGGATCCTCAGCTTCCCCTTCTTGACCCCGCGGCCGCGGCACGACTCGCACGTAACGCGGGCCGCCTCGTCGTGGGCCAGGAACATCAGGGAACGCCCCAGCTTGACGCCGACCGACACCTGGGCCACACGCTTGGAGACCCCGAGCTTCGAAGCTTCCCGAACGAACGACGTGACGGTGGGGTAGTGCTTCGCACCCACCCACATGAGTATGCTCGTGGTTCTGGT
>DAOVJP010000065.1 GCA_030673205.1 Thermoplasmata archaeon | reverse complement strand
CCAGTCCAGTGTAGAATCCGATGAACGGGCGGTGCGTGTATCCACGGGGATACTCCACATCCGAAGGCATGGCATTGGGATGGCTGTCCGATCCCAGAACCGTTGCCTCTGAGAATGGGATGTTGGCAATGAAGGAGAACACCAATATCGCGGCGACCAGTGTCTGGACTTTACGTAACAATGCTTACACCTATCAACTATAGGCCCGGTCTGTGTATAAAAGCATTATCCCTATGCCTTGACAACAATACGGGCGGGGCAGGCCACGGGGTTGGGTGAGGGGGTGTGCGGACAGGCGGGGTGGAGGAGAGGCGTATAGGTAGGTGGGGGGGGGGGAGTAGAGGGAGATAGATCCCATCTAAAGCAGCTCTATCTTTCCCACAGCCTTCTCCGCCGCGTCCAGCGCCTCTCCGCTCCACAGCAGTTTGTTCATCGCGTCTATATCGGGATATAGGGGGCGGTCGTCCACCAGGGCCGGTACGCGCTTCCTTACTTCCGCATAGGCCGCACTCGTTCCCTTCCCCGGCACATCCGGCTTTCTGAACTCGAAGGCCTGGGCGGCGGCCATCATCTCAATACCCACGATTGCATGGAGATTGCGGAGTATCTCCCCCATCTTCCTCACGGCTATGGGGCCCATGCTCACATGGTCCTCCTGGTCCGCAGAGACGGATATGGAGTCCACGGAGGCGGGGTGGGAGAGCACCTTGTTCTCTGAGACCAGTGCGGCGGCGGTGTACTGGGCCACCATGAGGCCGGAGTTGAGCCCTTTTCCTTCCACCAGGAAGTCCGGCAATCCGGAAAGCGTCGGGTTGAGAAGCCTGTTCGTATGTCTCTCGGAGAGGTTGCCCACCTCGGACATGGCTATGGCCAGATAGTCCATGGCAAGACCCACTCCCTGGCCGTGGAAATTCCCCCCTGCCAGGTACATATCGTCGTCGGGGAAGAACAAGGGATTGTCGGAGCCAGCGTTGATCTCTATAGATATCTGCCTGCGAACGAACACCAGGATATCCAGTGTGGGGCCGAACACCTGGGGCGTGCATCGGAGGCTGTAACCATCCTGCACCTTCCCGGACTTGTTGGCCATTATCTCCGACCCCTGGAAAAGGTTGCGAAGGTTCTCCGCCACCAATGTCTGCCCGGGGTACCCGCGCAGCTCGTGAAGGCGGTGATCGAAGGCCTTGTCCACGCTCTTGAGCGCGTCCAGCGTCATGGCCGACGTCAAAATGGCCGTCTTCATGAGACGTTCCGAGTCATATATGAGCAGTGCGGCGCCGGAGGTCATCATCTGCGGCCCGTTTATGAGCCCCAGTCCCTCCTTGAAGCTGAGATGTACAGGGGCTATGCCCGCCTTCTCCATCGCCTCCTTTCCGGGCATGACATCGCCCTTGTAGTATGCCTGTCCCTCGCCCATGACGACCTCGGCCACATGGGACAAGGGGGCTAGATCGCCGGACGTGCCCACGGAACCCTTCTCGTAGACCACCGGAGTAACGCCCTTGTTGAGCATCTCGACGAGGGTCTGGGGGATGAGCGGGCGGACGCCGGAATGGCCCTTGCACAGCACGTTGGCCCGGATGAGCATGCCCCCCCGCACGACCTCTACGGGCTGGTGGTCGCCCCAGGCGGCGGCGTGGCTGTACACGATACGCTTCTGCAGCTCCTCCCCCTGCTCCTTGGATATCTGTATCCTGGCGAACTCCCCTATGCCGGTGGTCACCCCATAGATAGGAACCTCTTTGTCCACCATGTCCTCTATGAAACTTCGGCACTTCTCTATTGCGCTTATCGCCTCCGGGGCTATGTTCACTGGCTCGTTCTCCCTGGCAACGGCAACTATCTTCTCTATGGTCAAACTCTTTCCATCTAAGGTCACGGTCATTCATATTCCTCCTGATACAGTGGTATATTGGCCGGGATTGCTTTGGCGTAATTAAGGGTTTTCATGTCGCTGTGCGCTTGTGGGTTAGGGGGGGGCGACGCCTTAACATCTTCCATAAGTGAGAAATACTTTTGGAACTATGCAGATGGAGAAACGGAGGAAAAAAGATGAAAATGCGAATTGTATATGCCATATTAGTTACTGTTCTGTTGCTGCAAATGCCGGTGTTCTTCTCCGTTGTGGTCAGTTCCCAGGCCGAGACGAACGAACCAGGCACATTATGCATTGGCATCTTGGAGGACATACCGAACTTCAACATTTTCGACCTTGCCTCCAATTCTATGCAGAAGGACTATGTGATAGGTAAATGGTGCTTCGAGGGCCTGTCGGGATCGGACCCTGCGGGCAACATCTTCCCACAGCTTGCCGAGTCTTGGACCTTTGAGGAAGCCATACTCACCGTCAATGTGACTCTGAGGCAGGGCGTGTTGTTCCACGATGGCGTGGAGATGACGGCGGATGATGTGGTATTCACCTTCAAAGCCCTCAGGGAGGGTACCACTTATTCCTCTAACATAGAAGACGCCTTCGACGTGGATGGCGATGGCTATGCTTCTGAGGCAGAGGTCGCCGTGGGAGTCATAAAGGTGGATGAATACAATATCACTTTTGTAATGGCAAATTCATATAATCAGTTCTTCCACAGAACACTCGGTGTTCCCATCATCCCCCAGCACATATGGCAAGATCATCTAACCGCAGGGAATACCGTAGACACGCTCTGGGGGACCGATCCCGATGCTACCATCGCCACCGGGCCTTTCTACTATGCAGGAGGTGAGAACGACGCATTCAGGGATCTGAGAGTGTTTGAGGATCATTGGGGGAAGAGCTTCACAACCCCCTCTGGACACAAGCTATACCCGTCCGAGGTGAACCGGATACACTTCAAACTCTATCCTTCTCTGGATAATGCGGTATTGGGTATGAAAAGCGGGATGATAGATCACATTCCACGGTCTCTTACTCCCGGCTATGTTTCAGAGCTCCAAAGCAATCCCAACACAAGCGTGCATTCCATAAGTGACAACGGCTATTTTTATCTGACATTCAACCAGAAGAGGGAGCCAATGAACCAGCTTCCATTTCGAAAAGCAGTGAGCCATTGCATAAACAAAACAGCCCTCGTTGAGAAGTATATGGGAGGGCTTGGGTTGGAGGGAGATTCGTGTGAGCCTCCGTATTGGAATGGCTGGTACAACAATAGCGTTATTCGTTATCCTTTTGACCTCGACGCAGCAAGACAGGTGTTGCAAGACGCGGGGTATACGGGCATTGACACAAGCCTTGTGATGCCGGACGGCCGTCCAGTGCCGCCCCTGGTCATTCTCACTCCTCCCGCCGACTATGACCCAATAAGGACAAAGGCCGGAGAGCTCATTGCAAAGAACCTCCGCAACATAGGCGCGGATGTGGTGGCCAAGCCCATGGATTTCGACAGTTTGGTGGCGAAGTGGAACGCCTTCGACTACGATATGCACATTATCGGCTGGAGCCTCTCCTCCGACCCCGTGGACAACGTGTTTGGCATCTTCGGTCATGAATCTAGCCAGAACTATTTCAGCTTCTGGTCAGAAGAGCATCCCAACCCCTGGTACAACAACATCGGAGGAGTGTCCACGCTGGCAGATGCGGAGACACAGGCGTTGGCCAATCAATTCTATGACATCCAGCAGATGGCCGAAGAGAGTTTCGACCGCGATGAGCAGATAACATACACCAAATGGGGACAAGGAATTATTTCCAAGGCCATACCGGTGAACGTGCTCTACTATAGGGTGCACAACTATGCCGTGAGCACAACCTGGAACGGTTGGTTGCCCCATTGTGGAGAACTGCTGAACGTATACTCCATTGGAGCCCTTACCAGGCAAGAAGAGACAAGTGTGGGAGAAAACCTCACTGCCCTTTTGAACCTCTCGGAGAAGATCCCCCATGGGACAGCATCGGACGGCTGGGTCGTGGTGATCGATGGAGACGGTGTCCCGGTCTCCGGTGCTGACATCATCCTTTCGGCCACGGGAATAACATTCTCTCCCGCTACAGGGACCACTGATGTCAATGGCATATTCCAGTTCACCGCCACGGGCGACAGCCATGGATATGTGACCGTACAAGCTCAGGCAGACCACGGGGCTGCCTCTTTTACAGCCTCCAAGGTTATCCACGTAGCGACGGGGATGCCTCCCACGCTCTATCTCACCACCATTCCAGATAGCATCTTCCTCGGTGCTGGTGAGAGCACAAATGTCAACCTGAGAGTGGTAGACCAGAACGGAAACCCCGTCGAAGGGGCTGTTGTGGAACTAGACGAGGGAGTACTGGGATATGGTAGCGTAGACCAAAGCAACGTGACCATGGACGCCAATGGAGAGGGCACCATGGTATACACCGCACCCCCCACTCTGCCCATCAACCAGCACCTCCAGGTGAGACTCTCCCTCTCTGTGCGGAAAACGGTCACTTACCCTGCCAACAGGATAAACACCGTCACCCAATTCATAATTGTGAAGAACGCTGCGGTCAGCCAGTGGCATTTCGTGGAGATAGAGGGGGCCACGGCCTATGCCTGCAATGTCGCCACAAACACCACGAAAATAATGGTCCGAGCCACCAACGAAATAGGAACAGGCATAGCCAGTGAGACCCTCGACATATCATACAGCAACCCGGATGTGCTCTTCGCACAACCATCTTCCGTGATCACAAACGCTACGGGACATGGAAATTTCACCATACAGTTCATGGGGGGCATAGACACCAACGCCACCCAGATATGGATCGAGAACATGACAGCCCCCAACGGGGTGGGTGGTGGGATAACCATCCTCTACAACGGGACCACTGTCCCCACCGACCCGGTGTACGGCGGAGTGGTCACCATAAACCAGGTGCCCATGATGGACCCGGACAGCGGAGATGGATTGAACTTCACCATAGAGCTGTACGACCTGGATGGCAACCCGCCCGCAGGCACCGTGCCGGTATCGCTCGTCATCGGAGAGCCGTCGCAGGGCCCAACCGCAGCCCTGGAGAACGCGCCGGATCATATCTACAGCAGTCTCTGGGACTGGACGGGTGCACAGATATTCACCGACTTGGATAACGGGTCCATAAGCACTGGTGGATATTTCCTTTCCGATCTCCACAACGATGAGAATATAAGCGAGATCAATGATGGCTTCTACGATTCGTGGCAGTCACTCGAGGATGATTACTGGACCTTCGTGGATCGGGATAACATGAAGGCCGTGAATGTCACCGGTGGAACGGCGTCCTTCAACATAACCTCGGACAGCATCGTGCTCTCCGATTCCATACCCAGTATAATAGTGGCCCCCATGGCCAAGGCCGGATTCTATGTCATGCCTGATTATGGCAACTTCTATTGGACGTTGGAAGGAGCTACGGCCTTCAAGACCGACTTCGTGATGGAACGCACCGACAAAATGGCCTCGGTGAAATGCGAACTGGACGATGGGATACTCCGGGACTTCGCCCCAGGGAACACATCTACGGGCACGGTCACCGTGTACGATCAGGACAACAACCCCATAACAGGCATTGATGTATCGGGTTCCGTATACGCATATGGAGCTGGACCATTTTTCAGCGTGGACGTTGCCGGAGCAACCGATGTCAGTGGCACAACCACGTTCACCGTCACAGGAAACACCGAGAACACCTGGGGAAATTCACTCTCCAACGTGGTGAGACAACCGCTCTACCTGGAACCTGATGCCACAGGATACGCCAACATATTCGCCGCTACCGAGATATTCAACATGCCTGTGCAGGCCTATGTCACCCTGGAAGCGACCCCGTGGGTCCAGGAGCAGACAGGGGCTTCCACTGTTTCCCTCACCGCCAAAGTGGTCGATGAGACGGGGGCGGCGATGAGCGGCGTGGAGGTCCTCTTCACCGCCGACCATGGCAGTCTAGCGGCCGAGAAGGCCACGAGCGATGTCACCGGAGAAGCCACGATGACCTTCACCCCCTCATTGGCGGAAGGTGAAGCGTTTGCAATATTCAACATATCATCCAGTATAAGCGTCGTGGGATACGGCGGCGGATCGGCCACCATATCCGTGGTATCATACAACACGAGCGCCATCAGCATCCCCCCCGCCGTATACATGAGCACTCCTACGGGGACTGGTGTTCCCACGGATGGTGTTTTGACCGTGGTCTTCAACGAGAGCATGGACGAGAGTGCTACGGAGGCTGCATTCAACATAACCCCCTATGCTTCCGGTTCTTTTGCTTGGTATACGATGATGGTGGATGTCGGCGGGGAGATGAAGCCTGGCTTCCATATGCAGTTCACCCCCGATTCCAACCTCGCTTGGGATACTGTTTATACTGTGACCATCAACGCCAGCGTTGCGAAGGATGTAGCGGGGAACCTCTTGGACGGGAACGGAAATGGCGTTGCCGAAGGCTCTCAAGTAGATGATCACACTTGGAGCTTCACCACAGAAGTCGAACCCCTCCCGCCAAAGGTGACCGGGGCGGCTCCGACAGGAGGCTCGGAGCCCATAGGGACGGGCATTTCCTTCACATTCTCCAAGGAGATGAACAAGGCCTCGGTGGAGGCAGGCTTTTCCATCTCTCCCAACGTGGTGGGCAGCTTCTCTTGGACGGGAAACACAGATGTGATCTTCGATTCAACCAGCGACCTGGATTATTCCTCCCAGTATACCATCGTCCTGGACGCCAACACAGTGAAGGACCAGGACGGTCTTTTCTTGGACGGGGACGGGGACGATACGGCAGAGGGTTCGCCTGCCGATGACTATGAATGGAGTTTCACCACTGAGCCCCCGCCGCCACCGCCAAAGGTGACAAGCGCCACCCCCACAGGGACATCCGTGAGCGTGGGGACGGATATCAGGGTAACGTTCTCCAATGTCATGGATCAGACATCTGCCGAGACGGGGTTCTCTATCGCCCCCTCCGTGGCAGGTGCGTTCTCCTGGTCTTCCAACACGCTTATATTCGCCCCTGCTAGCGCCTTTCCCTATAACACAGGGTACGCTATCACCCTGGATGCGGATGTTGTAAAAGATGGTCTGGGGTATTTCTTGGATGGGAATGGAAATGGGATAGCGGAAGGAGCGCCAATGGATAATTACACTTGGAGTTTCACCACAGAACCAGACCCTGCAACCATACCGCCTAAGATCGTTTCCAAAACCCCTGTGGGCTCCTCCGTATCTATCACTTCCAGTATAAATATGGTGTTCAGCAAAGAGATGGTGAGGAGCGCCGTGGAGAACGGCTTCTCCATCACCCCTCATATAGTGGGTGTGTTAATTTGGACAGGT
>DAOVJP010000167.1 GCA_030673205.1 Thermoplasmata archaeon | reverse complement strand
GGCACAGAGACACTGACCATAACCGCCACAGACGAAGGGTACATCACCCAGGCACAACTCACACTCGAAGCACAACCGGTGAACGACCCCCCCATATCATCTGGAGAATACAACGTGATGGACCTAGCCCAAGATGGTATGTTGGAGTTGGACCTGGATGATCTCTTCGACGACATGGACAGCGAACTGTCATACCATGTCTCCTCGGACGACCTTTCCTTCGCTATAAACGGGAGCATCTTGACCATCATCCCACGAGATGGGTATGTCGGGATCGGATACCTTCAGGTAACGGCATCGGATGAAGAGACCGAGGTAAACGCAACGATATCTGTTCGCGTATTGGAGAATGCGGCGGGAGGGGAGATCGCCCCTGCAGCGGCCAGCGCTCCTCCAGGCGCTTATCTCGCCATGGCCTTTGGTGCGCTTATAGCGGTCGCCGCGGTCGCTTTGGCGGTCTCGGAGTTGAAGCACAGGAGATCGGACAAGGATATGCTGTCCCACGTGGACGAGATATCTCTCCAACCAGCTTAGTCGGGGATCCGGAGATGACACGGCCAACCCTCTTCCAACAACCCCTTTCCAACAACCCCCTTCCAACAACCCCCTTCCACATAATGCAATGAGGGATACCCGTGAACGTCAGACCGATTAAGAGGCCCATGCTGGAAGACGAGGATGAGAACAGCGTGAGCCGTTCATCTCCTACGGTGGCCTGGTACGAGAAACGACTGGAGAAGTCCCCCCAAGACATCGGGCTGCGATTTGGTAAGGCCAGACTGCACATGAAAGCAGAGGAATGGAAAGAGGCAAAGCGAGAGATGGACATAATAGCCAGCTTGGACCCTGATCAGGTTCAAGCATGGACCTATCTTCGCATAGCCAACAAGATGCTTGGAAACCATGAGGAACTGCTCAAATGCCATAAGAACCTGACACGTTTGAAAGCATGTAATGAAGAAACGGAGTGCGAGCACGGAAGGACCCTACTATGCCTCGGAAGATACGAAGAGGCAAAACAGGCCTTCGATGATGTACTGGAAACGAACGAAGCATGTGCAGATGCATGGGTGGGCAGAGCAGAGGCCATCCGGATGGCCGAGGCCTCCGGGTTGCCACATGACAGATCAACACAGGTACCTGAAGCCGTTGGAAAGGAGATAACCGAAGGGTATGGGCGGGCGTTGGAGATGGAACCCCACAACATGAAAGCCCTCCAGGGCTCTGCTGAGTGGTCTTTGCACAAACAATGCGGCGGTGAGGCGCTCGTGCTTACTGAAAATGCCCTGCATCTGAAAGGCAATTCCTGCGTGAGCTGGGAACAAAAAGGCCGGGCACTGGAGATACTCGGGAAAAAGGAGAAGGCACAAGAGGCCTTCACTCAGGCTGCCAGTCACCCACTCACCCCTGGCGAAAACTTCGAGCCCTTTGCCCTCAGTTCAAAGGCAAATGCGTTAGAGAAAACAGGACAGGGCGAGGCTTCCCTGAGATGCCTGGAGAAGGTGATAGACATCGATCGGGCGAATCAACAGGCCCTGATGAAGAAGGCGGAACTGTTGACCGGGCTTGGCAAGTTCCAGGAGGCGGCGGACACATATGGGCGTATGACCGAGTTGCGCCCGAGGGACCATTATCTGTGGTATCTGAAGGGAGATAGTGAGAAGGGCGGGAGACTTCATGAAAGAGCTTTGACATCATTCGATCGATCCCTGGCGTTGAAATCGGAGTATCATCCGGCCATGTTCTCAAAGGGTGAGACCCTGTATGAGATGGGGCGGCTTGAAGAAGGAGGGGAATGCATAGAGGCGTTGCTCAAGATGGACCCTACCCATGACCCGGGGTTGAGGCTCAGAAACGTCATCCATCAGACCATGAACGAGCGGAGAGAAAATGACGAGAGAAACGAGGAAAACCTTCCAAAGGCAAGAGTTGCGCCCAAGCGAAAGGTAATAGCACGAAGTATCTCCGGACAGACACCGCCGTCGCAGCCACGCATGTCGTCCCATCCTCCTGCATCCTCTCCCACGTCTCTCCCTCCTCTGGTGCCCACTGCTAGGGGGCTGCTGAACGCAGGGAGAAAGGAGGAAGCCCTCTCACTTATGAATAAGCGCAAAGCCGAGGGAAGAAACGATTGGGAGGCGGTGGCCCTGATGGGTGAGTGCCTGTGGAAGAACGGCAAAGGCGAGGAGGCCCTCGCCGCATATGAAAGGAGCATAGACCTGGAGCCGAGGAAGCCGGAATTGTATGTTTCGGGGGCTCGCATTCACTTCGAGAATGACGACCTGTACGAGGCACTCCAGATGATACGTTCATGCCCTGTGGAAGACGACCCCTCCATATTGAGGGCGGAGATAGAGATAGAGGCGGAGATGCTGGCTAAGAACATAAAGAGCAAGTTCGGCCTTTTTGCCAGGCCTGACGAAAAGCAGAAGAGCAAGAAGAAGAAGAAAGGCCACAGAGTGCGAAAGAGACCTGCCCCGTTCCTCAAACGGCTCGGGACGCTGAACAAGAAGATAGAGGGGGTGATCCGCGAGACGCCGGAGGACGCTCTTCTCTGGTATGCCCGCGCCCTCGTACTGTACGAGATGGGCGATCTCAGGCAAGCGCTCATATCCATTGAGAAGGCATTGTGGAGGGATCCGAACAATCGGAGGTATTGGGAGACGAAGGCCGAGCTCTACCTCTTATACGGGAAGAAGGACAAAGCAGAGGAATGTTTCAAGAAGGCTAGGGGATGCAAGACTGCTCCTGAGAACATGCAGGAATCCGAGGATAGGGCCGCCAGCGAGGAGGGACTTCTCTCTCCGGTCGAAGAGGAATATTACGAGCACGATCCTCCTGAGAGGATAGAGGACTGGGGAGAGGCCCTTCTAAGGCACTGGGAGTGGGAAGAGAACAACCGTGAGACGCTTGGTGGTGAGATAGACGGAACCGCAGGGGAAGAAGATCGTGCACCCGGCGACGCGCTCTGGGAATCAGAGCTGCTAGCAGAATGGAAAGAGCCAATGGAGAACGCCATGTTCGAATGTCCCGAATGTAACTCACCTGTGATGCAAAACGCAGCCGAATGCGAAGGCTGCGGCGCAATATTCAGGTGGGAGATCATAGGCCAAGGGGAGGACCACTTCATCGACGGCCTCCTCTTCACCGATAGGATACAGGATATGGTGGTCAAGGACGGTCTGTCCACGATAGTGCTCAAGTTAAAAGAGGGCATATGCCTGGCAATATCCTCCACCAAACCCCACGGAAAACACGTCGTGGAGGAATGGCATCCTGTCGTTTGAACGAAGAAAAGGGCGGTGTGTCTGCGTGTGGCCGCATGGTCCGGTCATTTTCAAAAGGGATAACGATGCAGAGGAGTATATATTGCATAAAGTCGCCTTTAACATATATGATGCTCGAAACCATGAAGGAACTGTTGTCTGAAAGGGACTGCACCATCATACTGAAGGCTTTGATCACATCCCCTTCCACGCCCAGGGATCTGAGCAGAATGTATGGGATCCCCATAGCGAAGTGCTATTCCCTCCTATCACGACTGGAACGGATGGATATGGTGAAAAAGGATACCGTGGGTGCGAATGTCAGTGTGTATTCCCTATCTCAGAGGCAGGTCTCGGTCGAGGTCATGGGCACCAATGCCAGGATACGCTTGGAATCGTTATTGGACCTTGCTGAGGCCGTGGAGAAGAGGGTGCGCATGGGATAGCGTCAGTATCTCATCCTTTCCACACCTGTATTATTTGGCCACATCTGTCGGCAGGACGTTGGAGTGCGTGGAGTTGTGCTCTGGTAATGTTGAAAAGGCGGCAGGTGTGGGAGTGCAGATATGGCCACAGTCGTGGTTAGGAGAGATACAACATGGACCATGTCTGCAAGAAGGAGAATATAGATAGGAAGTATAAGAAGAGTGCCTGGAAGAAGTTGCGGAAGCTGCGAGATACGTCTTCTGAACAGATGAAATATAGGTTGCGTTGGTGGACTGTTCGGAATGAGGCTCGGCTTGGTGTGAACACAGTGGCGGAAGTTGTTGATGTAACCGTGAGGACAAACTACAGGTGGTTGAAACGCTTTCGGAAATATGGGCTGGGCGAATTGAAGGAACTGAACAGGAAACCGAACACCATCCATGAGATCGGTGAGAAGACCGTTGAGAAGATACTGTTCTTGCGGGAGAAATATAGGCATGATCGTGAAAGGATATCCATAGATTCCTAGATATCTTCCGCAACAGTACACAAAGTGCTCAAGAAGGCGGGCCTAATCCAGAAAAGAAAAAAGTTTAGACGGTGGCGGCATTTTGAAAGAAAACGCTCCAACAGCCTCTAGCAACTCGACTACACAATGTTCTACGAAGACATGCGGCTCCTT
>DAOVJP010000136.1 GCA_030673205.1 Thermoplasmata archaeon | reverse complement strand
TCCTGCTCAACGGCGCAACGGGAGAGCTGGAGTGGACCACTGACAACAACGGCGAAGATGACATATCCAACGACTATCTGGCCGCCACGATAACCAGCGGCGGCGACAAGATACTGTTCGCCCCTGGCGGCACGGACCTCAGCGGAGTAACTGGCGTGGATCAGCACCTCTGGTACGCCGACGAGGGCGGAGGAGATTACTACGAGTCATGGACCATACCCATCATGAACCAGAGACTCTTGCCCTGGTGGCTCAACGACACCGTCAGGCTGGGCGGCACCTATGTGAGCGGCCATGTCACCGATGGAGCGAATCCCATGATGAACGCCAGCATCAACGCCTATGCCGTGGGCGATAGGAGCGTGTTGTTGGGAGGAGCCAAGACCGACGCCGCTGGCAACTACCAGATGAACATCACCGGCGGCACCTATGGCCTCGTCTGCGCCAAGACTGGCTATGTTGACAACGACCCATGGTACATCCAGGGCGGATGCCAAGGCGCGGTGATCGTCACCACCGGCGCCGGCCTCACCGGCCTGGACTTTGCCCTGGATGATGCAGCGGGCCACCTGGAGGGATACGTTGACATACTTGACCCGGCGTTCGGCTACATGACCGTTTATCCGTTGAGGGTGAAGTTCGAGGGGACCACATACACCTTCGAGGTGCTCACCGCCAGCGACGGATACTATCACATCGAGAACCTGCCCATAGCCGACGGCCCATGGACCATAACCGCTTACAGCCTGGAGATAAAGAACATGACGGCCAACTACAATTACAGTGGTTTCCAGGAGGAGATCGAGACCGGAGTGACCCCGACCCAGGGAGCCTCCCAGTGGCACAACTACACCCTGCAGAGCGCTTCCATCATCGGACAGGTCACAGACGCAAGCACCGGACAGCCTATACAGGGCGCCAGGGTCTACATATGGGAGCAGGGATACGACAAGCCCCACAGTCCCAGGGACTGGACATGTCTGCGCAACGCTAGCACAGGCTTAGATGGCGGCTTTCACCTCCCAGGCATCAGACCCGGCCTGTCCTACAACCTGGTGGCCGAGGCGAACGGGATGGAGATCTCCATATGCACCGGAATGTTCGGCGAGGAGTACGAGGTGGAGGAGCCCTACGGCTACGAGAACTCCTCCGTTGTCACACCCATTGTCAACTGGGGAGAGGCTGCTGTCGTTAACTTCACGCTGAACGACACGAGCGGCACCATCTATGGGATAGTGATCAACTATATCACTGGCAACCCCATCGCAGGAGCCATGGTGAACATCGATCTCACATCCCCCGAGTGGAGGAGCACGAGCTTCGGCTCCACCCAGACCTCCTGGACCGACACAAACGGATACTACAGCTTTATCGTTCCCCCGGGTGACTTCGCCGTAAGTGCAAAGAGACCTCCCGATTATGGGGAGGACCAGGCATCTGTGACCGTGAACAACCACCAGGATCTGAGAAATGACTTCGCGCTTGGCCTTGTGTGTTGTGTCAGTTCATGCCTCTTGATATTCATGGCGGACGAGAACCGCTCCGATGGCAGCGGCGATTACATGTGGAACAACATGTACAAGAGCGCAGTCAAAGCCGTGGGCGGAAGCTATGGCGTGTTCTATATCGGTTATCTGTCCAGTGGATCGTACACCATCGAGCAGTTGCCGACCTATGCCGATATGGCACCATACGACATGGTGCTCTACACCGGAATGAGACTTCCACCGGATGACCCGGTCAACAGCGGAGCGTTCCTGTGGGATGATGATCTCATGCAGTACCTGGACGACGGTGGCGGCTTCGTTTACTCTAACCCTGAGTGGCCATACATCATCGAACAAGATGGTGGTACTACACCCACGACACTCATGACCGATTACATGATGATCGACTGGGGCGCGACCACGCAGGATGCCGCGGATGGCTTATCCATTGTCCACACTTCCCCCGACAACACCGACCCTGTTGGCGGCAGCGACACCGGACTTCCCGCCTCCAAGATTCTAGTGAAGGACGACCAGTCATGGAACTATGAGGACGATCTCCGCGCACAGGCCGGAGAGGGAGTGAGCTTTGCATTCCAGGATCAAACCGATACCTACAGCCTCACCATCCGTTCCGAGGGACAGCCATGGAAGACCATCTGGGGCGGCTTCCAGTTCAACGAGTACACCGCCACCAGCTGCGTGAACGACGAGGACTTCGACCAGCTCATAGAGAGCTGTGTCGATTGGGGCGGCTTGAAAGATTCCGGACCGCCGGTGCTGTGCAACGCCACCGTGACCCCCGGCGAGGGACCGAAGAGCGGAGCATACAACTACACCGTGACCTGGACAGACCTTGACGAGGACTTCCCGGTGGGAGACATCAAACTGGTGGTGGAGCTAGGCACGTTGGACGAGGCAAAGTTCACCATGAATAACTCAGGCGGCGATCCTGGGGCCGGGGTGGTATATTATTACGAACTCCCCGCAGGCTACTTCGCTGGCAGGCTAGGCCCACACAACTTCCGGATAGAGGCTCCCGGCGACGGCACCTTCGACCCCACTGGCGATCTGCATATCCAGGGCGGTCCGTTCATCTGGGAGAGCACCGCCCCGGTCGCGGACGTGACCACCGAGGACACCTCTGCATACACGGACGACCTCATAGCCATAAACGCCACGGTCACCGACGCGGGCGCGGGCTTGCAACAGGTCAAGCTGAACTACATCAACGCCGGTGAGAACTGGCCTAGCGACGTACATGAGATCCTGATGCATAAGAGCGGCAACATGTCCAACCCCGACCAGTACACAGCGAACATACCCGCACAGAGTGTGACCGGACAAATCTGGTACTACGTAACCGCGTGGGACATGAACACCTCATCTAACTCCATCAGCGACCCCGAGAACAGCCCAACAGGGTACTGGATCGTTGACATAATCGACCAAGACGGCTATGTCTTGTCCGATGGGAGAACAGAACAAGGGGAAGCATGGAGCGGCTGGGTGGATGACCCTATCGCCTTCTTGATCCATTGCAGTCACCCCTCAGGAATTCCTGCCGAATTCGTGCAGGTCTCGATCGATGATCCCTTTACCTGGATGGACATGGGCGACCAGGGAACCGGCAACTGGATCACCGGCAGGGACTTCGCCCTGACCACTACTCCTCAGGCGTTGGGACTGTTGGCAGATGACAGCGCGAACTACATCTTCCGCGCCTGGTGTGGCACTGAAGAGGCCACTGGTGACACCGGATGGCATGGCCCGATAACCGTCTATTCCGAACCTGTTCTGAGCGGTGGTAATGTGGATGGCGGTCGGGACGCCTCCGGAGCGCCTGGCGACAGTTTCGTGCTGGGTGCTGACTGGACACAGTTGAACGATCTGGACCCGACCCAGATACAGGTATGGACCACCTTCCACGACGCATGGCAGGACATATCCTATGGCAGCGGCAGCAACCCCCTTGGCGCGACCTATGATCGGACCTGGGACACCACAGGAGTACCCGACGGCGACTACCAGTACAAGTTCCGTGCAGAGCGCGACGGACACCTCGCAACCGACCAGTATGACGCCTGGATAGGCACCATAACACTGGCCAGTGGCGTGCTGGAACCCCCGACGGACGTGAAGGCAACCATGAGCACGAATGGTACCATTGTGACGTTGACGTGGACCGATTCGATAACGGCTGGCGTGGTGGGCTATATATTCATGAGGGATATAGACCCCACATTCCCGGCACCTACCGTTCTGCGTGACGCAAGCCCCATCCTGCCTGGTGTGCAGACCTTCATTGATACTGGTGTGGGTGATAATGTCAAGTATTACTATAAGATCGGCGTCAGAAAGGTTGGCGATGTGTTCAACACCACTGTGTTGGCGAAGTCCGTGCTTGTCATGGGTGCGGGGATGAATCTCATCGGCCTAGACCTGTCCACCGACTACATCCGGCCAGATATTGGTTTCGGTCCCGAGGGTTGTAAGAACGTGACGCTGCTTATACAGACACAGAACCCGGGAGTGAACGTGTTGATGATACGACAGTGGACCCAGGGCGGTTGGGTGCAATATGAGCCCAGTCAGGAGCCGTTCACATCCTACTTCAACATATATGCCAAGCAGGGTTACTTCATACAGCTGGATGTTGCGGCTCCCAACGGCCTACGCGATGCAAGTTACATGTTCGAATCGCCACAGACTATAATACTTGACTCAGGTCAAAATCTCATAAGTCCAACCACAAACCTGATCCGCCCCGATGGCGGTTTCGGTCCGGAGGGCTGCAAGAACGCTACGTTGGAGATAGAGGCCCAGAACCCGACCGTGAGTGTGATCATGATACGCAAATACACCACGACCGGATGGGTGAAGTATGAGCCCAGCCAAGAACCGTTCACCTCGTACTTTAACATGGACGCCGACAAAGGATACTTCATCCAGGTGAGCGCAGACCCGCCCAACGAGTGGAAGACATCATGGTAGGTCCCATAAGACCCATAAAGTGCATATAGGGGTATGCAAATAGTGGTGGGAGCAATAACCAATCCGAAGGTGTAGAGAATGATGAAAGGTACAGCTTTTGCTATTGCCTGCCTTATGGTAGGGGCCAGTCTATTTGTGTTCAGCCCGGTGGAGGAAGAGACCTCGGCACATGTCAACCTGCCTCCGGGAAGCCCAGACGATAACATGCCGTATGACATAGTGGTCAGCAACATTTTCGCCACCATGTTCGCAGTGTCCTGGATAACTTCCGGGAGCACTCCGGTAACGGGATATGTTAGCATAGACGGAGTGGACCACTACGATGAGCGTGGGACTGATGGAACATATACTAGTTTGATCCATTATGTGGTCGTTGGGAACGATATTCCCGCGGACACAGGGGACACCCCCCTGACCCTGGTGACATCTTATGCCTTCACGATAATATCGGGAGGCACGGAGTATGGGGACGACGGGACGAGCTCGGTCGCTCCTGTGATATATGGTGCCAACGCTGTGATAAGCCCGACCAT
>DAOVJP010000135.1 GCA_030673205.1 Thermoplasmata archaeon | reverse complement strand
TAAAGGTGCTGAAGATGCCTCCGCAGAACTATAGGAGTACCAGGGTGAACCTCCTTTTCCTGCTCATCACCATCGCCACCACCGCCACTGCCGGAGCCAAGTGGTGGGGCGATTACGCCCATTCCCCGGAACTTTTTTCGCTCACCAACTTCCTCAACGGTGTGCTCTTCTTCACCCTTCCTCTCCTGGCCATATTGGGCGTGCATGAGATGGGACACTATTTCGCCGCCAAACGCCATGGTGTTGCCGCCTCCCTCCCGTTCTTCATCCCTTTCATATACCCGCTGGGCACCATGGGCGCCTTCATAAACATAAGAGAACCGATACCGAACAAGAAGGCGCTGCTGGAGATAGGGGCCGCCGGACCCATAGCCGGTTTCCTCGTAGCCGTGCCCGTTGCCATACTCGGCCTCTGGCTCACCGCACATGACGCGGTGGCCCTGCCGCAGAATCTTGGGGACGCCGGAGCCCTGACATTCTACATGCCTCTGTTGTATTCTGGCCTATACTCTCTCATGTCCATGCCCTCCGGGATCGCCCTGCACCCCACGGCCATCGCAGGATGGGTGGGTTTCTTCGTCACCGCCCTCAACCTGCTTCCCATGGGCCAGCTTGACGGGGGGCACGTGTTCCGCGCCCTGCTGGGTAAGAAGAGCCGTTTGGCGACCTATGCCGTGGCAGCGGTGCTTGTGGTCCTCAGCTTCCTCTATACCGGGTGGCTCATCATCGTCTTTCTAGTACTCTTCCTCGGCATGCGCCATCCTCCGCCGTTGGACGACATAACACCCTTGAGCGGTCGGCAGTGGCTCATAGGGGGGTTCACAATATTCCTGTTCATCGCCTGTTTCGTGCCTATACCAGTGGATCTGGTGGAGGCCGATAACGCCCTGGAGGTGAGAGATATGTATGGTGAGACCGTTGGGATCATCGAGTTCAATTCCACCAACACCTCCATGGCCTCTGCGGACATAGTGGTGGAGAACGTTGGGAACACCTTCCTATCGGTCCAGCTCTCCTCCTCCGCCAACTATACGATGGTGCGGCAGGGATGGAACATAACACTCTCCAATGGGAACAGCTCTTATGAGCTACACTGGGACCAGATACCGGAGGTGCAGCTCAACAGCTCGGAGAACGCCGTTCTCAACCTCACCGTCTCCCCTCCGACGTCTGCGCAGCCCGGCAATTATACCCTGGCCCTGAGGATATCCGGCATGAAGGAGAGGGACGGGAAGATGATAGAGGCTGCGGCCAGTACCTTGAAGATATTCTATGAGATAGTATCTTGAGAGGAGGGGGAGAGATAGTGGGCGAGGGGGGAGGAACGAACGAGGGCGGGTCTAGAAGAAATCCTCCAGGTTGCAGGTCTTCATCTTGCCATTGTTGAACAAGGAGTCCATGGATCCCTCCAACAGGTCCAGCCTCTGTCGTGTATACTCCGATACGTTGTAATCCCCCGCTATCCGTTTGGATCTGTCCAGATACTTCAATACTCCTTTCTCGTAGACCGTGAGAACGAGGCGGCCGCCGCACGTGCCCCCCTCCCCTCCCTGGAAATAGCCCCCTTTCCTCTTTTTAGTGCACTGTCCAGACAATGGTATGCGTCGATAGGTCGTGTTGCATTTCGTGCAGCGGAATTTCTGGGCGCAGAACTTCTTCATGTTCCCTATCATGTCCGGCATGAAGTGCAATGTGATTATCCTGCTGGCGGTGTCGTCCTCGTCCACGGCCCGTATCTTCCGTGCCAGGGAGAGCTGCGCCCTGGTCTTATCCTCCATGGTGGCCAGGGTCTTGTATGAGGATACTTTGACCCCTTCGGCTATGTCATGGGTGTCGTGGGTGAACCCAAATCCCTCGTACTGGCCTGGTTCTTTCAACCGGGACCTGATCGTCTCTACGCAATCCACGTCCGACGGATTGGTATATAGATCGGCCAACTCGTAGAATTCCAGGGGATAGGAAGAGAGAATGTCTATGTTGTGCGCCTCCTTGTCTATCTCCATGGGGTCTATCCGCATCGTGAGGACCAGAGGAGCGTCCATGAGCCCCCCGCGGGTCCTCGGAAGGAATTGTTTGGAGAAGTTGAGCAGACCGTCCATGAGAAGCATGACGCAATCTTCATCCCCATCACAGTTCCTGCGTTTGGCAGCGTGGAAGAATGGATGGCCATAGCCCACAGCGGCATCGGTGAACCCTATCAAACGGACCAATACCCCTCCGGATGTGTGTGGCGCGAGACCCACCATGAGATGACCCACCATGTCCTCCGCCTTCTCCACCTTGTAGAACTTCTCCAATCCATATACTCTCTCCAATAGATCGTCCAAGAACGCCGCCACGTGCACCATGTATTCTCCGACACCCTTGGACAAGACCACGTCCTGGACCTTGAGTTCTACCACCTGCTCCTCATCCTTCAACTCCTCCCCCATCCAGTCCTTCTCATAGCCCAATTCCCTGCATCTTTCCACGGTGAGACCTATCTCCCTCGGTCGAAAATGTGTGAGTGGGAGGTCAGTCAGATCGAAACGGATGGTGCCATCCTTGAACACGTAGACGCCATGCTTGGCCCTGAGCAGCCCTTTCTCCAGAGCCTCGGGCACCTTCTTGGAGGATATGAGCCCCTTCACCCCCTTCGCGTTGGCTGCGGCGCCCATCCCCAGAACGGAGAGGGCTTGGCCCACCATCTCCCTGGCGGGTATGGTGATATAGGAATAACAGTTGTCCGGCGATGGTTCCGTGTGCCCTCCGCAGGAGCACAGCGACATGTATGTCTCCCTGCCGCATTTCGTGCACTCTCTCATTCCCACCTCCACGTTCACGGTGCCCTTGGCCGCCGCATCCTTGATGAGACGCTGGGCCCCCACCTCCATACCCACTGGAAAGAGGCAGTGCACAGGGGGTTTCATCTTCCTCTCCTTCGCCTTCTCGGGACGCCCCATCCTGGCACCTATTCTCGTAGGGGCTCTGGGCATGATCTTGATCCCTGCCAGTTCGGATGCCAGGGCGCACCCGCCCGCTTCCCCGTCCGTAACCTCTTTTCGCCTAGCCACCTTCTTCTTCTCGTGCTCCAGGCCCAGACATCGGAGCAGGGACGGAGCATAATGGTCGACCAATACCCCCTCCTCTTTTTTCATGTACACGCAGCCCAGTTTTTGGAGTGGCTCCGCCCCCTCGTTGGGGACGAGAAGAGCCCCATCCCAACGGGCTTTCTCCTCCAGCATGGAGGAGAGGTCTGTCATCTCCTCTCTAGACAGATCATGCCAGAAGAGATTATGGTCCGGGTGCAAGGGAATATCGTATTTTTCAGAGATGGAGAAGGCCTCCTCTGCGGATGGGTGCATGGGCGGCTCTTCGATCCCCGCTTTCTTCGCTTCCAGGAGCCATCTTTCTATGGCGTATGCGCCGGGTCGCAGGGGATGGTTGTTCTCCACGAACTCACCGAAGGGAACGAGCATCTCCCCGACATCGATGATTCGCATCACACTATCCTTTCTCTCACGGGCCTCCTTCTCCGAGTTCAGAAGGACGAGATCGCCGTTGGACAATATGACCAAAGGCCCTTCGATAGTGTCGCAGGGGGTCACCGCCCCGGCCTTTCCAGGCAGCTCGACCTTCACCTGGGTGCCTATAGCTATCATGTCCTCGAACACCGCCATGGACGCGGGGCTGATGGCGGTGGCGGCGAGACCGGTGGTCCTCGCCCTACCATACCTAAGCCTGAAACCCCCTTGTCTGCTGGGATGGGATAATATCGGTCTTCCGGCCACCAGGTCCTTGATATACTTGGCCTTGGGCCCCCTACTATCCTCCTCTTTTCCCTCATCCTCGGAGGAGGTATTGGTGAGCGGCCCCAAAAAATCCCATCCGTCCAACTTCAGATGATCGACGTGTTTCATGAGCTTCGATGCCTTCTGCACCATGCCCTCGGCGATGACCAGACACGCGCCGCCGCGGACCTTGTTGGTGGGCACCTTCTTCATGTCCCGGAAGCCCGAGACCTCCACATCCTCCGTCCCCTCCCCGTCTATGGAGACCGGACAATTCTTCACTATGAGCTCTATCTCCTCCGGCTCCGGGGTATACTGAAGGTGCTGGCTCTGTTTGTAGAGGGGCATCTCCTCTTTGAAACGCTCCACCTCGGCGTGGGAGGGTTTGTAGGCGTCCAGCCCCATCTCCCTGCGCACAACATCGCATATGAGAACGCTCATGGCCTGACCAGTGCCTCCTGCGGAGCGTATCGGCCCGGCGAAATATATCGCCGCGTGTTCGGTGCCGTCCTCGTTCCTGCCTATCTTGACCTCGACTATCCCCTCCAATGGGGCCACCAATATGCCCTCTGTGAGCACGGATAACCCTATTCTGACGGCCCGGTCCAAAGCCTCTTCCCTGGTGTTCGCCGGTCTCTTGGCGAAGTCCTTGGCCACCAATAGGGCGATCTCCTCTCTCCCATACTCCTCACTGAGCTCCCTGATGAGAGCGGCCACCCCCTCCACATGGTAGTCGACCAACTGGCGTTCCACTCGATCGGCCAGGTCCTTGGCCCTTGGTATCTCCACGTCCAATGATGGGTCGAGGCCCATCATCCTCGCCTTGGCCGCTATGACATAACAACGCTCGGCCTCTTGCTCTAGGAGTTTAAAATAGGCCTGCATATCCTCGCTCGCCGCCGGACACGGCACCTCGTCCTTCATGGTGTTCGTCATGGTATTTGTTTTGGTATTCGTCATGGTGTTCTTCACGGTGTTCGCTTGGGTGTTCGTCACGTTGCTCTTCACGTTGTCCTTTACAGCATTCGTCACAGCTGGCACGCGTTCCTACGCTCTCCTCACTGGAACGAATTCTTCCTCTTCCACCCCCAATAGCAAGGGGGGTTTAAGACTTTTTCACGGGCCCGGCTATGTACAAGGATATAGGCTACGATCGTCTCCGCCGTAACAACAGCGCCACGCCCCCCCCCCAACCCATTTATACTCTCTTCTTTATATGGACTGGTTGATGATGGTTCATGTGGGCTCTTGGAGGATGTGGCGGCC
>DAOVJP010000369.1 GCA_030673205.1 Thermoplasmata archaeon | reverse complement strand
CGCTCCGCCTGCTCCCTGTCGGCCTGGCTCTTCCAATGCTGGGCGGCCTGCAGGCGGTCGAGGATCAGTTCTTCCACGCCTATCATGTATGCGTATCCATCACCGGTCTCCACCTTCGTCGCCTTTTCCAGGTCTATGTCATATATGTCTCCCGGGGTCTCTATGTAGAGGCCCAGGTCCTCCCTGGTCCACATCCTGCCGGATCGTTTGAAACCCGCCTCTTTGAACACCTCGTCCAACACCTTCCGCTTTCCTTTCTGGACCGCTAGGTCTATGTCCGCGGTCGCATACCAGTTTCGAGTGTAGAACTCCACCGCCGAGCCGCCAACGATGACCGGCGTTATCCCTCTCTCCTCCAGTATAGGGGTCAGAACGGACATGACGTATAGGGTGCGCTGGTACCCTCTTTCCATCTCCTTCGCCCCTGCAAGCATGTCCGCACCCTCTTTTCTGCCTGGATAGTCGAATCGTCTCTTGCATCTGGGGCAGGAGACGGGGTCTGGTTTGCGCGGGTTCCATTCGTAACTGCAGTAACTGCACTTCATGATAATAATAGTAATAATAATAGTACTTAAATGTTTGGGCAGGGGATGCGCGGTGCTAGTAAGCTACATCTAGAAGAACGTAGCGCGCCAAAGCCTCCCAACCCCTACGGATATGGGTGGTGGCAGGTTGTGAGTGCGATGCACAGGCTGCATACAGGTATCCTTGTGTCATATGAGCCGAAATTGATGGGATAGTCGAGCACCTTGACCGATTCTTCTATGTCTTTCTTCCTCTCAGGGGTTTTGAGCAGGGAGAGTTCTTTGATCTCCTTCTCTGTCCTGTTGCATATCCAACATCTTGGCTCGGTTCCCATACCCTCATTCTCCCGGAATTAGGCTTGCTGATCCCATGCTGATAATGGGCTGCAAAGGATATAAGAATATTGGAGGGAAGAGCCGGAGGCTGGTCCTGCGCCTGGTGGAGGAACGGATCACCACGCCCCTTATTACTTCCTCCTCCCGCTCCACCACACCCATTATTACTTCCTCCTCCTATACCCTTCCCATGCCTCCGAGCCACACCCTCAGCAAATCCAAGTACATACACGGCCTCCAGTGCCTGAAGCTTCTCTACACAGAGGTAAATGACAAAGACAGCATCCCTCCTCCGAACCTCGCCACCCAGTTGATATTCGAGCAGGGGCGGCGGGTGGGGGAGGCGGCCCGACGGGAGTTCCCCGGCGGCGTTCTTATCCCGATGTTTCCCTGGAAGACCCTCGAGGAGAGGACGTGGGATGCGGTGGATACTAACGTTCCCTTCATCTTCGAGGGGGGTTTCATCCACGACGATGTCCTGGTGTTGACGGATGTGCTGAGGCGTGTTGACGAGAACCTCTTCGATCTTATCGAGGTGAAAACATCCTCCAGCGTGAAAGACGTCCACATCTCCGACATTGCTGTCCAGCGGCATGTGGTGGAAGGAGCCGGGCTGAGGGTCAACAAGACCTACCTGATGCATCTGAACAAGGAATATGTGCATCCTGAGGGGAACGAGTTGTTCGTGTTGGAGGATGTGACAGAGAGGGTGGCAGAGCAACTCCCTGATACCCGAGCAAATATCATGGGACAGCTGGAGGCGGTGCGGGCAGGACAAGCGCCGGAGGTCGGTATCGGCCCGCATTGCGACAAGCCCTACGAGTGTGCTCTGAAGGGCAAGTGCTGGTCCCACATCCCTCAGCTCTCCGTCTTCAACATCCCCAGGCTCAGGAGCACGAAGAAGTGGGAGCTGTACAATGAAGGAATGATCGCATTGGAACAACTGCCCCCGCATTATGGGTTGAACCACAACCAGAAGCTCTTCGTCGGATCCTACGAACAGGGGGAGGCGATAATAGACAGGGAGGCCATAAGAAAAGAGCTGGCTTCTTTGGAAGAGCCCCTCTATTTCATAGATTTCGAGACCATGAACTGGGCCCTTCCCAGGTACAATGGCACAAAACCTCACCAGCAGGTGCCATTCCAGTGGAGCCTGCACAT
>DAOVJP010000099.1 GCA_030673205.1 Thermoplasmata archaeon | reverse complement strand
CTTCCAGGTCCATGCCTGCCGGGTTGAGGAAAGTGAGCACCCTTACTTTTGCATCAAGGTCCGCCTGGTCACGGAGGAACTCCAGACCGGGGTCGCCCACGGACTTGTATGACACGCCAGCCACCTGGACGCTCCCCACAGGGATCATCTTCTCCGCCCCGTAAATGTCTCCGAGGCGTGCCAACAGGCGCATGCTCCGCTCCAGGACCGCTCCTTCCTCGCCTGCCAGGACCGCCTCTTCTCTTTTCGTGAGATACATACAGCTACACCTCTGGCGACAGGTATCAACACAAGGGTCTTAAGACTTTGTGGGAGGTGGTGGTAGGGTGGCTGTTGGGCAGGGTTGGCTGTGGTGGTAGGGTGGTTATTGGGCAGGGTTAGTGGGGGGTGGGTGAGTGGGGAGGAGGCGCGAGCGCAACATTCTAATCCCCCACTCCCCTTTCGCCATCACAGCGAGGCCTTTCTATGGAGTTGCAAGAGTGGCTACCTATCTACAGTCGCATCTGTCGGGACATGGGCCATAACCCCGGGGACGATACGCGGGCGGCGATGGCTCTAGCAGCCCTGATCGACCCCGCCCGGCAGATCGCTGGCCTGGACACGCTGCGTAGCCTCCTGGTTGGACAACAGGTCATTGTCGCAGGGCCGGCCTTGACGGACGAGGAGAAAGAAGCCCTGCCTCTGCTCTCGGAGGTGGTGATCGCCGCGGACAGTGCCCTTCGCCCTCTTCATGATCTCCATGTTCGACCGGGGGTGGTGGTGACGGACCTGGATGGGGAAGAGGAGCTTCTGTTGGAAGCCAGCGAACAGGGGGTGGTGATGGTGGTGCACGCCCATGGCGACAATATGGAGGCGATGATGCGTCTCGTTCCTCTTCTCGCGGGCCCGATCGTGGGTACCTGTCAGGTCATGCCTCCCCCTCCGCTGGTCAATTATGGTGGTTACACCGATGGGGATAGGGCCGTATTACTGGCTCTAGCTCAAAGCGCCATACAGGTCCGGTTGGTCGGTTTCGATCTTGATGACCCCGTGCGGAAAGAAGGGAAGAGCGTGGAGACAAAGAGGAAGAAACTACGCTGGGCCAGGGAGATAATAGAGGGGGAGAGGGCAAAGGGCGCGCCTATCCATCCATTTATTCAATCAGAAGAAAAGTGAGCGGTGCAGTCTATTCACAGCCGGATCGTCCGTCATAAGCACCCAGCGTATATAATCGCTTTACACATATAATTTTGCCACGTTCACGTTGAGGGGAGCGTTGGCATGGTTCGCTATGGGCTCGCATTTGGTCCTCATAAGATACAGGATAGGGCGGTAATCCTCTTCAGAGAGAGCCTCGAAGTTGCCCATGCCCTTGGATATGATAAGGTCCGCCTCTCTCATCGCCTTCTCCGTCTCAAGGGGCAAGGACGAGGGCTCCAACCCCACGGCCCCTGAGCCAGTGGTGATGAAATGATCTGCGTGCTCTTCCAGCGCCATATCCCGCACATCATCCATCGTGGCATCGGTCAGGATCGGTTTTCCCTTCACCACCACCGTGACCTCCGCCCCTTCTGCTCTCAGAACATCCCAGAACAGGCTATCCAACACTATCTCGCCGCAGTTGTCTATGAGGTAGACAGCCTTCTTTCCCGGCCCGAGGAGGGAGAACGCCTGCTCCGTGTCGTCCACAGTAAAGCCCTCTCGTACCACGCCCCCAAACATCTCCAAGAACTCCTCCGGATCCTTGGCCGCGCCGGATATACCAAAATCTATAAGGTTGCCTGCCACGGATATGAGAGCAGCGGTGTGCCACGGCTTCTCGCTCCTCTCTATCATCTCTCTGGCGCGGGGCAGCAGAGAGGCGGCGGCCTCGTTGCTCCCTCTTTTCACATCTTTGTAGGGATCGTCGGTACCAAGTATCTCATATACTCTAGAATGCAGCTTGCTGGCTATCTTGGCCGATACCTCTGGCGCATCGGGATCGTATTCCTCCGCCAATATTCTGGTCGTCTCGGCAACCACTATCGCCGCCTTCTTCGGATCGACCAGGTTCGCCTCGTACAACGCCCGTCGCAGGAGGCAGGGAATGCATTGGGGATCAGCTCGCATGGCGGAGGGGATGGGCGCAGAGCAGAAAAATATATGGGTTAGGTTCTATTGGGGCTCTTGCAACTATTCGCCTCCCATGCGGTCGGCGACTTTACGGAAACCTGAGGTTTCCGCTGGTCTTTCGCCGCGGAGTGGCTCAAGAAGCAAAGGTACCCGAGCTTGGCTAAAGGGGCAGGACTTAGGATCCTGTGGTTAGTCCTTCGTGTGTTCAAATCACACCCTTTGCACCAATTACCAGACTGTTTCTATGACCCAAAAAGGGTGTGTTTTGAAAGGGGGAAAACCAGAGGTTTTCATGCTGGCAGTTGATAGCTAGCCCCGAATCAAATCACACCCTTTGCATATACTACCCAATAGCACCGATTACCAAAAAGGGGTGTTTTGCATGGCGGAGTAAGCTCCGCCTGCTCGCAATTAGAAATTACTCGTCTAGCAGCGCGCCAGGTCACACCTACTGTCCTGTTCTTTTAATGAAAAAAAGAGAGAAACGTAGACAGATCGGAGCACAGTGCAATAGACACAACTCCGTCTGTCTTTTTCTCACTCTATGCCACAGAAAAAAGTGAGAAAAAGAAGGGGGTTAGTTCTTGGGTCCATCAACTTTTTTCTACACGGTGAGTTCGGTGGTTGTGCTGCCTGTCTTCCCGTTGGCTGTGACGGTCAGGACGATCGTGTAGTCTCCGGCTCCCGGGAAAGTGTAGATCGAGACGGCCATGTCGCTGGTTATGGTCTCTATCAGTGTGTTGGCGCTGTCGTATATCTCCCAGTTGTAGCAGGTGATGAGATCATCGTTCGGGTCGTAGCTGTCCGTGCCGTCGAGGGCGTATATGTTGGAATTGGCGGCATAGTCGAGGTTGGCCAGGTCAGCGGTTATGTCGATGGTCCTGGTCTGCTGGTCGGGGGGTGTCACGAATTCTTCTTTGTGAAGGACCTGATTCGAGCCTCCATCCGCTCTGAGATGCAGCTGGGTGTTGGTCTTCTTCGCGCCTCCACCGGTGTTCTGGTACTGATATAACGCCTCGTACGTGTTTCCCTCGAAGTAGACGAACTGTGTCGCATCATCGTCCTCGAGGAACACCAGCTCTTCTCCGTTCTCCATGATCGCACAGCTCACATAGTGGGCGTTGATGCTGAAGTCCACGTTCACCAGTTTGATCCCCTCTCCCGCAGGTGCGATATTGGCTATTGCTATGGGGGGTGCGTCCATGAGAGGATATTGGTCGTGGCCTGCGCTGGGGAATGGGACCGCTCCGCTGTCGCCTATGCCATCCCCGTCAGTGTCGAAGTATGTGATGCCTGCTCCGCTGGTTGGACCCTTCCAGTAGTTTCCTTCGTTGGTCGTTGCGTCATACCAGATGTTGGATCCGGCGGGCATGGTGTATGGCCAGCGCTCAGTGATCCAGTTATCGAAGCCGATGAAGTAGTTGTGGTGGAAGGTGTTGTCGCTGCTGTTCCACAAGCTCAACGCCCCGTCTCCCGGCAAGATCGATTCTCCGCGGACCAGTGTGTTATATGTGAACAGGTTGTTGTCACAGCCCGTTAGGTCTGGACCAAAGCGTACGTTCAATATGGTGTTGTTCGTGATGATGTTATTGTCCGCATCGTACATTCCCAGTGCGAACTGTGGAGCACCAAGCTGGTTGTCCCGAATAACACAGTTCTGGGAAAAGGCCATCATTATGGCGTTGAGCACGTTCACGTCGTTGTAGCCGGTCACGGTCACGCCGTCACAGCCGTACAATCCTACCCATCCAGCATCTTGTGGAGTGGTTCCGCCGGTCTGGTTCTTGAGGTAGTATGTGGGCCTGCCGTCGATGGTGTTCAGGGTATCAACCTCGTTCCAGAAGTGTGCTTCGCTCACGGTGTACAGGTGCCCGGAGGTGCCCATCCAGAATCCACCGCCACAGTTCGTCATCGTGTTGTTGCTCACGGTCATGTACTGCTGGTTAGAAGTGGCTATTCCGTAGTATGCGTCGCTGACTATGTTATCGGCAATGGTGTTTCCAATGGAAGTCTGGTAATACGATGGGTTTGAGTCGATGTATATTCCCAGGAGGTCGATCTCAGTAATGGTGTTGCCAGCGATGTAGTTGTAGTTGCCACGCATGATTAGAACACCGATCTCTCCTCCGGTCATGACGTTGTTCGTTATCTGGTTGTAGTTTCCGCTCTGCATCCTGACGCTAGAGGGACAGTCGATGAATGTGTTGTGGTCGATGGTGTTGTAGTTACAGCTGGGCCATTCTCCATGGGCTCCAACCTCCACAGCGGCACCATATCCAGCAGTGCTGGCGAAAGTGTTGTGGTCAACGGTCACATATGTGGTATAGGATCTGAAGAAGATGCCGTCGGAAGGGTCTTCGAAGGTGTTCTGTGTGATGTGGGAGTTGTTCAGATGCCAAGTAAATACGCCATAATCCCGGGTGTTGAAGGTGTTTCCCTTTATCGTGAGGAGTTCTGTACGGGAGCCAGTCTCGATTCCCCATGTATCGTCGGTGAATGTGTTGGCCTCTATCATGTTATTCTGGCCGCCATAAACCTGGAGCGCGCGATAGTTTCCGGTGAAACTGTTGGAGTTGATGGCACAATCTTCGCTGCCAACCAGCCTCAAACCGTATTTGTGGTCTGTGAAGACGCTGTTCTGGACCACGATATTGTTGGAGTGTGCTATCAACAAGCCAAAGCTCGTTGGCCCTGGCGTGATCCCATCTATGGTCAGTCCACTGCACCCTATGAGCCCATAGACGCTCTGGTCGGCAGGGATCGTTGAGCCAGGTGGCAATTCGTAGCCGTGTTTGTAGAACATGGGCCTTCCGTCGATGGTGTTCGTTCCGTCAATGATGTGATCATAATCTCCCCAGATATCTAGGCCGTAAGTTGTGTTCGTTATTGTGGTCCTGGTCATTGTGATCTGGCGGGCGTTGAAGAAGTACAGGCTAGTATGGTAGTTGTCGATGGTGTTGCCTACGAGCGTTGTGTTGATGGCACCATTGAGGCTTATGGCTTGGGAATATCTTGACCCGTCCCCATTGAACACGTTGTTAGAGAGAACATTATCTCTGCCCCGGATAAACAGCCTTGTCTGGTCGAACACGTTGGATTCCAACACCGATGATGTGGTGCCGGAAAGATAGACCGTACCGGTGAAGGTGTTTCCGCCCAGATAGAGATCTTCCGCTGTCATTGCCGAAACTCCATGAATGGCACAATTTTCTACAGAAACTCCGACAGGAGCGTAGTAGCCAGGCCAGAAGTAATGCTGGCTGAGTGCGTAGGGATATGTGGAAACCATTGTGAACCCATCAATAGAAGTGTAGTTGGCCTTGAGCATGATGGCGGGATCGCTTCCTCCATCGATCGTTGTGAGCTCACTTCCACTACCGACGAGAGACACGGTTTTGGTCATGGGTACGCTCTCGCTGTATGCCCCAGGCATAACCTGGATGGTATCTCCATCGATCGCAACGCCCATAGCGGCATTTATCGTGTTGAAATGGCAATCAACGCCAATAGTACCGTCGTCGTCCACAATCCACGTTGTGACTGCTGCTACATTACCTGGCACCACCGCGGCAAGCATGGTGATGAGAAATCCAAAGCACACTAGAGTGCTAACTACTTTCTCCATTCGCATATTCAGACCTCCTCGGGGGACCCACTTGTAAACCACCATGTTGTCCCCATG
>DAOVJP010000332.1 GCA_030673205.1 Thermoplasmata archaeon | reverse complement strand
TGTCCGTCACCCGTTGCTCCGGTTCCCATGTGGTCCCATTGTCGGTGCTGAGGCGCATGTAGACGGAATTTGCGCCTCCCGTAACATCCCTGTCGTCGCCCCAGATTACAGCTACGTTGCTTCCGTTTGCGTCCACGCTTGGCCAGTTGCTTAGGTGTCCATCTATGTCGCTTAAGTTGACTTCTCCCTCCCACGTGTTGCCGTTGTCGTGGCTGATGTTGATGTATATCTCCCTTGCTGCATTTCGGGTATCCGCCCATGCGACGTAGACGTGTTCACCGCTTACGCTGATGTCTGGGAGATCGGAGTACTCATCATCTACGAGAGACATGTTTATTGCGGGTGCCCAATTCTCTCCTCCGTCATCGCTGTGGATATATCTTACTTCCGCTCTCGTATTCGGAAACGTACCCCACGCATCCTTATAAGCTACATGTACAAGATCTCCACAAATCGCCACCGCCGGATCCGCCGAGTAATATATATCGCTCTCGTTCGTCAACAGTATATCCTCGCTCCATCCGCTCGGTGCGCGTGTTCTGGGTGTGCCGAGTTGCGGCAAGGGTGGGATAGCGGCCTGCACCATGGAGGGTGTCTCCGCCGGAGTTGCTCCTAGCTCACCCTCATTCTCCGGCCCGACAAAACCCTCTTCGCCTACTGGTGGTGCCTGGAGCACTGTCGCAAAGGACAGCAGAACTAGAACGCATAGGACGGCGGCTTTTCTCCAACGACCACAACCCGACATGATAATATAGTATCCGAACAGAGGTATTTATACCCTCCTCCAAGCGGCTGTATCCTATCTCCGTGTGCATGACCTCGCCAGTTGTTCACAATGTATGTCGTTCCAGCCGGAGACGATAGACTCTCCTCCCGCGGACCGGTTGGGCATCGCTAGTGAATGGAGAAAGTTAGATGCTCTCGGAGGAATGGTCCCCCGAAACCCTTTTCGCCCCCTTGCCCTTACCCCTGTTCATGGAAGATATGCTTGAGCTTGCCAGACCTGCCGCGGAGTTGCTGCGGAAGCAGGAGCGTGTGCTGCTGGTCTCCCACATTGACGCGGATGGCATCAGCGCCGCAGGCATCTCCTCCAGCGTCTTGGACCGGCTGGGCATAGAGTATGATGCGATGTTCCTCAAATCCATAGAGCCAGAGGGAGTGAAGAAGGTGAGGGACAGGAACATGTTCACATGGTTCACGGACCTCGGCAGCGGGAGCATAAGCCTTCTCTCGGGCATAGAGGGGATCATAACCGACCACCATGTTCCGGAGGCTGCGGTCCCGAGCGCGAAGGACCGTGGGAACATATTGTCCTATTGTGCCGCCCCTCCAACGGAGCATTCGTTCATACACATAAACCCGCATCTGTGCGGCCATGACGGCACCACCGAGATAAGTGGGGCGGGCGCCGCCTTCGTTCTCGCCCTGGCAGTGGACAGAAAGAACAAAGACCTGGCATCCCTGGCCATCGTGGGTGCGGTGGGGGACATGCAGGACAATAAGGAGCGCAGGCTCATAGGGTTGAACCGCGAGATACTGGCCATGGGTGAGGAGACGGGGATGGTGGTGGCAGAGGAAGATATACGCTTTTTCGGGCGAGAATCCCGTGGTCTGCCGAAGCTTTTGATGTACGCCTCCGACCCGTCCCTTCCGGGGTTGGAAGAAGAGAGAAAGGCCGTGGCCTTCCTCTCCGAACTGGGGATACCTCTCCAGAACAACCGCGGCTGGTGGAGGCGCTGGTTGGACCTGGCCCAGGAGGAGAAGGAGGTGGTGATAGAGGGGCTGAGGGAATACCTGGTATCGCGGGGGCTGGAAGAGAGCGCGTCGCTGGTCACAGGTGAGGTATATTCTCTCCCGAACGAGAGGCCGGGCTCCGGTTTCTATGATGCAAAGGAATTCTCCACCATGTTGAACAGCTGTGGACGTTATGATCGGGCCGATGTTGGGTTGGAACTGGCGAAGGGAGATAGGGGTCTGGCGCTCAAGGAGGCAAAGGAGCTGCGAAAGGGGCATAGACGGAATTTGGTCACCAGTTTGAACATGTTGAAGGAGATGGGTGTGGAGGAGACCGAGCACCTGTTCTGGTTCGACGCCGGCGATAGGATAAGGGACACGGTGGTGGGCACCGTGGCCGGCATGTACCTCAGCAACATAAAGGGAAAGAAGCCGATACTGGCCTTCGCCTCCGGGGACGAGGGAACTGTAAAGGCCTCCGTACGTGCCACCCAGGGCCTAGTGGCCAAAGGAGTGGACCTCTCCGCCGTTATGAAGGAAGCCTGCT
>DAOVJP010000377.1 GCA_030673205.1 Thermoplasmata archaeon | reverse complement strand
GGTGTCTCCTATGAGGCCATTGGCCTCAGGGTCTAAGAAGCCCGCGCTGGACACGTCCACATAGTATGTGGTCGAGTCGGCCAGGGTGTTGTATGAGTGGCGGTATTCTGTGGAAGATGCCCACCATCCGCCGCCACTCAGTGGCAGGTCGGTGTCGAGTGTGATGACCGTGCCCTCGTCCATGGGTTCGCTGAACTGGATGATGTAGATGCTGGATATGATGGAGATATCCGGCGCCCCATCGGCTGGAATGGTGAGCGTGACCTCGGGTGGGCTTTTGGTGGTGAAATTGAATTCCATATCTCCCATGAGGGGCGTGCCTGCCAGGTTCTCAAAGCCTCCGCCATTCAGGTCTACGGTGTATTTGGTGGCTCCGACGAGTTCTGTATAGACCCCATGTAGTTCTGTGTTGCCAAGGAACCAGTTCCAACCGCCTGCTATCGGAAGACCTGTGGTCACAGTCCCTTTGGTCGGGTCCATCGCTTCGTTGAACTGGATGATATATGTGCCAGTTACTGTGTCTTGTTCAATGGCGCCATCGGCAGGTGTTGTGGAAACCACTCCCGGCCCGGCAACTGTACTGAATAGTATCCAGGTGCCGCCGAAAACAACGTTACCGTTCAAGTCCCGGTAGTTCTGAACTTCCAGATCATAGTCTGTGCTCGGGACCAGAGTGTCATATGTAGCGGATATCTTGGTGTTTACCTCAGACCATGTCCAGCCCGACGTGAACGGTATGGCGGTATACGATTTCGGTGTGGCGACGTTTCCATATGCCGGGTCCATCTCCTCGCTGAATACTATCTCCATTGTGCCAGCTGCTACTGAAACGTCGAAAGCCATGTCTGCGGGTATGCTAGAATCGACCCAGGGGTTTGCATCTATTGTTGTGAAGTTGAACTCCATATCTCCCTCCATGGGCGTTAATCCTGCGTCCATGAAGTTCTTGCCAGTGAGGTTCACATAGTATTTGATGCCCTGGGCAAGTTCTGAATAGTCTGCAGATATGTTCTTGTTCGCGAGATCCCATGTCCAGGTGCTGGTCAACGGCAGGGTGGTCTCCGGAGGGAGGTGAATTGCGCTCATGGCTTCGTTGAAATGGATCGTATATGTGGATGCAATTGTGCCCACGCCCGTGATCCCATCATTCGGGTCGGTGTCGATGACGTATGGCGGTCCATCGGTGGTGAATATCTTATACATGTCCCCGGCCAGATCGTTGAGGGGAACGTCACGGAAGCCTTTGCCAGTCAGATCCACATAATACCCGGTGTTGGTAGCAAGTGCGGTGTATGTCCCTTCCAACTGCTGGGCTCCGTTCCAGCTCCAGGATATTCCTGGCAGGTCTGTGGCTGGCGGGGTGAATGAGGGGTCCATTGATTCATTGAAATGTATGATGTATGTTCCAGCGGCATAGCTTACACCCACTTCTCCATCCATCGGGGTGGTCCAGTCTATCTCCGGCGGCACGCCGATGGAGGTGAAGTTGAATTCCATATCTCCTATGAGGTTGGCTCCTCCCGCGTTCTTGAAATTGCGTCCTGTCAACTCCACATTATATTTGGTGGATTCTATAAGTCCTGTATATGTGCCTCTGAGTTCGGTTGTGGAGAACCAGTTCCAGGAGATGCCGGGCAGATCGGTTATGGGGTCCAGATTGGTGACGGTGTCCATGGCCTGGTCGAACTCTATTCGGTATGTGCCTGCTGTCATAGCATAGTCTATGATACCATCTGTCGGCGTGGTGCTGATCACCGATGGGGCTCCGGCCAATATCGTTATCTCCACGGATGTGGCGTTGTTGGAGTTGTTCATATCCCCTCCCAAAAGGGAGGTCATGGTTATCCTGTAGTCTGCCGGGGTGGTGAAGTCATGGCTCCATGTCAACTGCTCGGTGGCAGACTGAGCCAGGGGGTTGGTGGTCGTTGATTGGGTGTTGTCGTAGACTGTGGG
>DAOVJP010000079.1 GCA_030673205.1 Thermoplasmata archaeon | reverse complement strand
GGCCGTGGTCGATGTCTCCTTGAAGGGAGGGGAGGGAGGTGTTGTCGTGGAGGTGGAACTTGAAGACAGCATACCGGATCTCCTTTGGCAGGAAGCGAGGCTTCATACCGCCATATCGGATGTGATACTGCTGGGGGGGGAGGGGAGGACGGCCATAGCGCACATCAAGGACAGTGCCAGTAACATAGCGGCCATGGTCCTGGACTCCCTTTTCGCTCTGGACGAGGTGTTCTCCCATATGCGTTCTTGTAGAGATATGCGCAGTGCGTGATGATCATTTGATATTCTAGGTGCGAACGTCGTTCTATCCGGGCGATTGATTCGGCAACTCTTTTTCACCCGCCCCACGTCTCTTCTTCATCTCCCCGCGCCTCTTCCTCTTCCGCCAGTCCCATATCGGGATCTTGCCTCCGCTGTTCACATGGTAGAAGATGAGCAGGGCCACCAGAGGTATGAGGACGCTTGAGAACGTGGAAATGCCGCTGGGAGGCACGACGATGCAGCAAAGCACATAGGCAGCGCCCGCATCGGCCCCCGGCGTATCGTTGCTAGGTGCTCCTGCCAGTGTGCAGTTCTTGTCCGTATATTTCACCCCGTGCCCGGCTCCAACGCTCCATCCTCGGTTCTCCCCGGAGACAGAGCTGTAGTTGGTGTAGTTGGCGTGCCAGGCATAGGTGGTGGAGGGATAGCTCCACGATCCGTCGGTGCCGTTGAAGATGTAGACAGCGCCTCCGTCCGAGCCGGTGCCGTTATCGTTGTATGGCGCGCCTATGATAATGTCATCGTTCCCATCGTTGCTGAAATCGCCTGCGGAGGAGACGGAGTAGCCGAACTGGTCGCCGGTGGCTTCTCCTGTTATCCGAATATCTGGGCCAGTGATCAGGAGGAAGGCGAGGTCTTTGTCGGTCACGGCATTCCAAGTACTTGGGTTGACGTACATCGCACCATCCGAATAGGGGTTGTCTCGCCAGGCATATTGGATGGCATATCCCATGAATTCATTATCTGTGTTGGTGAGAACTATCCAGTATGTCGTATCCTTTGTAAGTCTGGAGGCGCTGGTGAATGTGGCGCTTTTCCATTCGAAGCTTGACTCGGAGAAATCCACGGTCGCGGATATGATGTCTGTGCCGTCTGGAGCCCCAGCGGAGTCTGCTTGGATGGAGATCGTCATCGATGCAGAATTGGTGGTGCCTAAATCTCGAGCATATACTGCTATCTCAAAAATACATTGGGTTGAATCCAGTTTGAACGATTGGGCTACCTTGTTGGCGGTATCAGTGGGGTAAGATCTCAGTTCGTATATGGCCATATAAAAGTCTGTTGAGGTTGCAGGTGTGCCGGCTCCCTGCAAATTCCATCCCGCTCCAGAATTGTAATATGCGGCCCCGCCAGCATAAGGATTATTATTTAGAATGAACATGGCGTATCCGTTCCCAGACGAATCGATGTTCGAACAATGTATCCAATATGTTCCGGCTTCTACGAATGCTGACTGAGAGAATACGAACATATGCGTACTGATGCCGGATGGGAAGTCATAGTTCTCGATCGAAGATATCCTTGTCCCCGGGATCCCTCCGCTATCAGTATAAATTGCTACATCTAGACCATTGGTGCTGTCCGTTCCATAATCGCGCGCTGCGATAAGTAGGAAGGGGATTATGCCCGATTCGGATACGGTGAAGGATTGCGCCATCAAGCGCCCCGTGTCAACAAGGGCGATGTACCCGCTCGTAAAGGAATTCGTTGCGATGATAGATATGGAGTCTAGAGGTTCATTCGCTTCCTCCAGGCACGTGGAATTCGCCTCGTTGTACACATAAGCACGTCCAGTATCGCTTCCGCTGCCATCATAGCCAGGTGCACCGACAACCATGTCCGAAGTGCTCATTCCAACAAAGGCACATCCGCCAATGGAGAACCCGAATAGATCAGAGGCTGTCTCTCCAACATATTTATCGTCGTATAAAGGACGCGGAACGGTATAGATGACCTTTAGATAAGGAGCGGTTTCTTTCTGCAGAGTTGGTGACATCATGGTAAAAGCCCTATCTATGTTGCCAGAGCCTCCTCCCTCTACGCTACTGCTTGCATTAAGCATGACGCCATAGTTGCTGTATGTTCCGTCTATCCAATCCTCTACAAGTCCGGAGATATTCCAATCATGCCAACCCGCAATGGCGGTAACAACTTCAGTATCCAAGATCGTGGAATCAAGGTTTGTGTTCATGCTATTCCACGTGGCGGTGGATTCAGACCATGAAGCTGTGATCCTATGGGCGTAGGCGTCCATGTCGCCCGAAGTGGTTCCTCCTTCACAATACAAGTTCAAAAGGCCAGATACTACGCTTGCATCATTGTGTATGGTTGTTACATCCGCGAAACTTATCAGACCCCGCTCTATCCCATAATCTACGCTATTGTAGTATCCTACCCACATGAGTGTTCCGCCATTATTGTTCGAACCCGCCACATTTGTCCCGCTGGCTATGTACACATCATTGACTGTTCCACCATCCATGGGGGGGCGGAAGTATACCGTTCGGGTGCTGTCCCAGTTCGATCTACCTTTGTATAGGTATGTTGCTCCGCTTCCCGAGCGGGATCCAAGTAATCCATCATGCCCCGGTGCGCCAACGATGAAGTCATCCTTGTTGTCTCCATCGGTATCGCCTGCTCCTGCCACAGACGTGCCGAACATATCTCCCGCTCGCTCGCCGAAGAGAGAGACGCCTATGTCGACACTAGGATAGGAAATTATTCTGTGATACTCTACATATAAGGTGCTTGAAGAAGTGTCTGAAGACTCGGTCTTCCCCACATACCTCACCCGTACTTCGCCGCCGTTGTATTGGTTGGAATAGAGGTCGATGGTGGAGGTGGTCATCGTTGCGGATGTCAGATCGCCCATGTCATCCCATCCACTGCTGCTCGTGTTGTATACCATGACATCGAACTGCTCTCCGTTGGCTTGATAGTTGATGTCCAGCTTGTATGGTGTGCCCGATGGGATGTTAATAGTGGTGAATTCTATGTCCATCTTGTAATTTGCACCGGCGACAATGGTAATGTAAAGAGCGTCAATGCTTATTGTCCAAGAATCCGGCCCCCCCTCTCGGTTATAGATGCACCTCACTGCCAGATTCCCGATGTCTGCCCAGGTCCAGCTTCTATCTGATGTGACATCTACTGTGATCTCTGTATCGCTTGTCGCAGTTGGCGCGAAGTATCCATAGCTTGTTGCCCCGGGGGTGCCGGAGATCAAGTAGTCTAGTTCGATCTCATCGCTGGATGATGCAGAGCTTACGCTGTACTCCATTTTGATCACCACCTGCGTAATGGCGCCGGTTCCGATGTTGTCGTAGCCAGAACCAGAGACATAATTGCCATCTGCTCCCCCTGAGATAGTAGAATATAAGTTATTCGGGCCCCCTTCCACATTAGCCGGATCTGCAAAGCTGTCCGTGGAGGAACCTGTGGCATATCGTGTCCCACTACCTCCCTTATCCTCTTCCGCAAGCGTAGCATATGCGCTCGAATCATCTGCATCCTGCGCATTGGCAAAGTTCGTTGTAGTTCCCAGGGTGTCTGTGTTAGAGGTCACATTAGTATATGCTGTCGAGCTAGATTGTCCGAACACGACATATGCTGCCCCGGCATTAACAAGATCATTGTTGAGGGAATCGTTCAATGGAGCGCCTATGACAACATCATCATATCCGTTTCCATCAAGATCTCCGACACCGGATACCGATGCTCCGAATTTGTCCCCGCTCTCTCCCTTGGAAAAGGTCTCGTTCATATCTCCCGTATCGTAGGCGTATGTCGTTCCATGGGTTATGTCCCAGCAATAGAAGATGTACGCCGCCCCTGTGCCATTATCTGGCTCGCCTATGACAACATCATCATACCCATCGCCGTTCACATCGCCAGCATTGCTCACATCCCATCCGAAGTGGCCGCTTGTTGCGGTGCCGTCGATGGTAACGTTCGCCTTGCTGGCATCCAGATCTCCCAGGTCTATGCCGCTCCAGCCGAGGAATATGTAGGCCGTGCCTTTGTCGCTGTTGTTACCTGGCGCCCCAACTATGATATCATCATATCCGTCGTTGTCCACATCTCCGGCCCACGATATGTTCCAGCCGAAGTCGTTTCCTGCCGTGGTACCGTTCCCGTCCGCCACCACGCCGAGGTCCTGGCCGCGGGTGGCTCCTTCTGTGGGATCGATCTCCTGGAAGCTGGGGATGGAGGTATCGTCCTGTTGATCGTTGGCATCAGTGTACCAGGGGATGGTCGGTTGCTCATTGCTTCTCGCCCCCCGGCCTATTAACGCGGCCAGTTTGGAGGTGCTGTCCTCTCCTCCTTCCCAGGAGGTGCTCATTATGAAAACCCGTAGGTCGGAGGGATCGCCAATATCTGTAAGACCGAGGCTGGCTTCCATTTCCCTTGCGCCCGCCTCCGCCGCGACCTCCATCCTCTCCTCCCACCCGCCCTCTGTGTATTCCTCCAATATGCTGGAGAGCACGCGCCCCTCTCTTCCTGAGACAACAAGCCTGTATTCGACACCCATGCCGCTCCCGTAGTTGAGATGAAAACCGGTGTCCGTGCTGTTATCTATGTCGAAGTAGGCATAGAGGTAATCCATACCTGGCGGTATCCGTTTGGTGACACTCCCCAAATAGAAGCTCCCAAGCCAGAGATCCTGGCCGTCCGGTATGCCGTCGCCGTCATCGTCCATATCTTGGAGGTCGGGTATGCCGTCGTTGTCGTAATCGCTCGGATAGGTGTCGATGTTGTCCGGTATGCCGTCCCGGTCGCTGTCGTAGATGGGGGTTCCATTGGTGTCTGCGCTACCCCCCCCTCCGTCTCCTCCATCTCCTCCGTCCTTCTTCAGATCGGGCCTGTCCGAGAAGGCGACCAGTGTTCCCGTTAGCATCTCGCCGCCCGTGCTGACATAGACCTTTGCCTGGCCCTCTTCAGTCACCAGGGAGAAGGAGGTGATGTCCAAGGCCTGCTGGCCTGTTCCATCGCCCACATCATCTCCTCTCTTATAATGTCCTTTCCAGTCTTCGAAGGCACCGTCTATGATGATGCTGGAAGGCGCGGAACGCACATATCCCATCCTATCCGTTCCGGGGGCTGGCTGTAGATGCCGTAGGCTCACAATTCCATGATTCACGACTATGTTCAAGGCCGAGCCTATGGTGAAACCTAGTGTCCTCCCATCATCCCCCGTCCCCGGGGAAGCCCGAATGACCAGAGATAGATTCTCTTGTTGTGTGATGGTCAGACCCTGCGGGAAGAGAAAGGTCGTGAGGCCATTGGATACTCCGGCGGAAACACTCTGCCCTGCCCACTCAAGAGTGGCCTGGCCTGTGTTCGTGGAAGAGCCCAGTTGTGTAAATGCAATGCTCTCCATCGTTATGTTCGTCGAGCCAGCACGCAATATGATAGTCCCAAACATATTGGATGCCTCAGAGCACACGGGGGAGGCGGCGGGTTGGAAGCTAGCCCATAGGAATGGCTGAGATGCCGGGGTAGCACCGTCCGAGAAGTCCTCCCAGCCATCTCCGGATATGGAGTGGAACAGAACGACAGAGGAATCAGTGATGCCAAGGAGGCCTTTCGAAACCTCTACCTCCAGGGAATCGCCTATCGAAGCGCTCTTCACAGCCCCCCTGACCATCCATCCGGGCATATCGTTGTAGATGGGATCGTTGTAAGTGTAGAGTGTAGATCGACGAGGAGCGCCATCCATGCCGTAGATGGAGATCATTCTGTCCGCCCCTATTCCCAGGATAGCATATCCCGTCATGTTGCTCCCATCGCTATCGATGAAGATATGGAAATTATCCGATCGTCCCGAAGGTTCTCCCATCAATATGTTGCCAGATACCTTTATGAAGAATCGCATCCAGCTGCCTGATGATTGAACTGCTGTCGATGTTATGTCTACATTGGGGTTGAACCCAGGAGCCTGATTTGTGGATGTTTCTGCTTGGGGGATCCCATCCCAGTCGCTGAAATCCCCATCTATCGATATGCCCTCCATAGGGGGGAAATAAGCCACATTGGCAAATACAACGGTCAACAGCAGCATAGTGGTTACCGCAGGGATCAACGCCACCTTCCACAGGTTCTTTCTCAGTGCCATGGGTCTCAATGGGCGGAGTCCGTTCGTCAAGCCATTGCCATTGGTCATCCCTCCTCTGATGGCTCGAAGGCCGTTGGTGATCCCATTTCCATTCACCAGCCCATTTGTGAGTCCGTTGGTTCGGCCTAGTCCGTTTGTCAGCCCGTTGGTGAGTCCGTTGGTTCGGCCTAGTCCGTTTGTCAGCCCGTTGGTGAGTCCGTTGGTTCGGCCTAGTCCATTTGTGAGTCCGTTGGTGAGTCCGTTGGTTCGGCCTAGTCCATTTGTGAGTCCGTTGGTGAGTCCGTTGGTTCGGC
>DAOVJP010000211.1 GCA_030673205.1 Thermoplasmata archaeon | reverse complement strand
GGGGGTTCTCGGCCCCCACGACCTCCGCCCCGAACTGCCAGAATTCTCGGTATCTCCCGCTCTGTGGCCGCTCGTACCTGAAGGCGTTGGCGAAATAGTATAGCTTGAGGGGTTTGGGTGCGAACTGCAGTTCGTTGACGTACACCCGCATCACAGGGGCGGTTATCTCCGGCCTGAGGGCTATCATCCTGCCTCCCTTGTCCTCAAAACGGTACAACTCCTCTACTATGGCCTCTCCGGACCGTATGACGAACAGCTCCTCTTCCTCGAAAGTGGGGGTGGCTATCTCTCCGAAGCCAAAGTTCTCTGCGGTGTGTCTGAGCTTATCTTCCAATGCCCGTCGAGTGTGCATTTCCTCAGGAAGGAAATCCCGCGTTCCCCTTGGCCTTTGCATGGAGCGTGGAAGAGATTGACGATATAAAAACAATGGGGCACGAGACCCTCAACATCCACTTTCATCCCTGAACAAGAGTATGTGGTCGTTATCTGCCTTTACGATGTGAAAACCGTTCTTCTGAAGCATTTGCAGACGTTTTTCCCAATTCCCTTGCTTCTTCATCTTCTTCGTTTCCAACATCTACATTAAGGTCTGTAGGATATTATATAAAAGGGTTATAGGACAAAGATAGTGGTCTAGGTTGGAGATGGAGCAGACGGGTGCGGTGTAAGGTGTGTGCAGAATGGACGACAGCGCAGCCATTGGGATATAGAGGCGGGAAGGAGGGCACTTTCACTCCCACAGTGCACTTTCACCACTTTCACTGCACACCCCTGGATCGTAGCTTATATACCATTTCTTCCTTGGTAAATATGAGGTAGATAAGATGACCGGCGATGATTGTTCCTGGATGGACGTATACCGTCTTTACGGATGCCCCCTGGTGTTCGAGGAAGCATAAGAATATCACGATGAAAAGGGTGAAGCCTGATCATTCTCCTCCCGTAGGCTTCACCCAGCCCTTTTTTTGATCTCAAAGGATCCTAGCCTTTATTCCCAACTCTTTTTCCACGTCGGCGGCGAAAGCCGGGCCGCTTTTCTTTCTCGAGTGCACGATAAGCCCCTCTTTTGGCTCCACCGCCATGACGAAAGATAATAGGTGATGGTGATCTGCGTGATCGCTTAATGGGAATTGGGCGTCTATAAGCATGGAACGAAAATATTTGTACACCGCGCACCAGCCTGAAACGAAAGCCGATCTACCCCCTGTCTTTCGAATGTCCCGTACCATATCATATCCTGGCTTCTCCTTTCCCTTTGGATGTCGCAGCCAGGAGTTTGGGACCACTACGAGGCTGCCTGGGCCAGGGGGCGTGTTCTCATCCAGTATGGAGAAGTGTAGGTCGGCCCCGTATTTGTTGTACACCTTTGATATGTTGGCAATGGCCTCAGGAACGAACACATCCACGCCCAGTTTATTTCCAATGTTCATTATCTCCTGGGCCTTTCCAAACTCGTAGGCGCCCACAACAGCTGCCCCCTCCGCGCTCACCGCATCCATCCAGGACATGATATCTTCCAGAACTCTGGTCTTCGGAGGAAAGACGAAATCCCTCTCTCCATACGTAGCCTCGGTGATCAACACATCCACGCCCTGAGGGGGATTGGGCAGAGGGGAGAAGAAACTCCCTTCTGGGCTGAAATCACCAGTGTAAAGAATACCTTCCATCTCCATCATGACCGACCCTAACACATGGCCAGCAGAGTGAAAGCGGACATCGAACCCATTCCAACACCGTTCCTCGCCGATGCCAAGCGCCTCGGCCTCATGCGAACCTGTTCTCACACGGAGTATGTCCAAGGTCTCCGGTGTCATGAGTGCCCCCGGCACCAAATGGTCCATGTGGCCGTGGCTCACCACCGCCCCCTCCCGTTTCCTCTTAGGGTCCAATGCTATTTCGACCCCGCCTCTGGAAAGCAATATCCCGTTACCAGAGGCTATCTCGATACTCTCCCCCAAACACTATCCCCCTTTGAGCAGAAAGCTGTATCGTATGGGCATTCGGTATCTGATCCCGCTCCAATATCCACAGGCGGGGCATTCGTGTGCCAGGGAAACACTTCCCCCGTATATCGTCTGATTTTTCACGACCTCTGTGGTGGATCCGCATACAGGGCAAGAGAGCACACTCCTCCTCTCCTCGGTCTCCCTGCAATGGCTCTCTATGGACACTCCGCTAGTGCTGATGGCTATTCGCCTAAGTCGTGGACCGGTTATCACGTACAGAGAATCCTTTTCATGCAATTCGTGGAGCACGAGCCAAAGCATTTTCTGCTGTGAGGACACCGCGGGGTTGGAACGCAAAACATTCATTATGGCGATGGCCACATCTTTCTTGGATGGGATGTGGTATCCTTTTCTGTGGCTTCCTTTGAGGTTGGAGACCATGGAGAAAAAAAGGCGTATACATACTTAAACGCTGTTGTGCCGCCGTAGTCGACTATAGGATGATGCATGATGAAGGGGAGGGTCCTACGAAAAATCTAAATACTGTCTGCCATATAATAGGTTTGCAGGGGAAACCGGCTAGAGCGTTGGAGTGCATCCCATCCCTTCTAGCGACTAGCCCTTCCCCGCTTTTCAATATTTGAAGGCCAGTGTACTCGCTAGAGCACCTCTTATCCCTATTCCCATTCATATTCTCTACTCTCCCAATATCTTTATAGAATATATCGCGGGGAGTAGTATCATGGCCCCCAACATGCACAATGCGAAGAGGAAGGCGATCATGTAGACGAACTGATTGGCGCTGGGGATCCCTGCCAGGAGGGCCGAGCTCATGCCCAGTAGAACCGTGACGGTGGACTCAAAGAAAGACATGCCAGATGTCTCCACCGCATACTTGACATTGCGGATGGTCTCCCCACGTTCCCGTATCCTCTCTGTCATGTGAATGCCGAAATCTATCCCTATACCAACTATGATCGAGCCCACCATCCCGGTCAGCAGGTTGAGGTCCATGCCGAACAGCCGCAGGGTGAGGGGCTGATAGCCGGTGATCAGAGCCACGGGAATAAGGGTGATGACCGCGTATTTCATCGAACGGAATGCGACCAACAGAACGATAAATACCAATATTAGAGAGAGGGCTAGGGTCTGAAAGGAACTCTCCAGAAGCATATCGTTCACCGCCACGGCTATAGCCGCCGTTCCGGTCAGTTCGCTGATCCTGACATCGGAATCGGCGAAAATGCTGTTCAGCTCATTCACAGCCTTCTTGGTGTTGATCACATCCATGGTGGGCATGTCCACGAATATGAGGGTCTTGGAATAGTCCTCGTTCACCAGCAAGAATCTCATCTCTGGGCTGATGCTCTCATAGAACAGGCGTATCACCAACTGCTCCCGGTTAGGATTCCCCGCAATGTTCGGGTTGGTGGTGATCGCATCCCAGAACGAGGTGTTCGCCTCCATGATGGTCAAATTATCCGGGAACATGTCTGGGATGGGAAGGATATCAGGCATTCTGCTCCAATTGAGCGTTACATCCTCAGGCACCCGTATCATCTTCATGACATCTATCACCGAGATGGTCTTGGTGTTCTCAACACCCCTTGTTC
>DAOVJP010000324.1 GCA_030673205.1 Thermoplasmata archaeon | reverse complement strand
TATAGGCGGTTATCCGGTAGGTTTGGCCTCCCGTAAGAGTGAGGGGTGTGGATAGGCGCGTCTCGTTCCACTGGCCGTCTATACTATTGACATTCTCCCAGGCCAGTAGAGCGCCTCCATCCGTCCATATTGAGACTTTCGTACCGAAATAATGGCGGACGGAGTTCACGGTTATATCCTCAGAGGGTGTGAAAGACCAGCCGAGTGTGTAACCCCCCGCCGCGCCCGTGGTAAAATGTCGGGTGGACGAGAACGCGTTGTCCTCGTTAATGTAGACCCTGATAAACGGACAGAAGCTGTTCACAGAGGTGTTCATTCTGAAATCGAATATCTCGAAACCGTTCTGGGTGTAAGGCATGGGCAAGCTGGCCTTTGAGATATACGACCAGCCGTTTATGTCCCCGAAATAGACGGATATCTCGTATTTCTGTCCTGCTAGGAGAGTGTAGGTGTTGTTCAGGGGAATGTCGTGCCAGGAGTAGCCGGTGGAGCCCGTTGTGTTGAGGATCCCGTGGACATCGGCAAAACTGTCCACTCGGACACCGGCTCCATCTAGCTCGTATACCCTTGCCAGTAGGGTCTGCCCCGGTATGTCGGCGTACCAGCCTATCTTGGTTATCTCCATATCCCTCTGCATTGTGACGCAAATGCCTCGCTCATCGTGGTTGTTGGTGAGTGCGGATGCCGTATGGCTCCTGTTGTAGTGGAATAATTCAAAGACACCCATCTCGTCCTGGTCGTACTCGTACTGGCTCAGGTCCAACACCAGGCTGTTGTCCTCGTCCCCCACCTGGTTGGGTATGTTGGGCCTTATCTTTGGCTCTTCAGGTGCTCTTACCCAGTTGGCGGAGTTCACCAGGAGTTTCTGCATGTTTCCATCATTCCAGGGGTTATTTACCCCATCGACAATGCCTGCGGTCGTGAGATGCACAACTTTTCCACTTCCATACTCCCGTATGCCAACTGCTCTTTGTGAGCTACTACCGCCCATAATGGCTCTCGCACTTGCTATGGTGGTAGTGCTCATGATCGAGTAACCGGCGACAGGCGTTACAAAAGATGTGGGCAGCCCGTCAGTCACGGGGTGTGGGTTCTCCGTCGCTATAGTGCTATATGTCTCTGAAGCAGTGCCTCCGCCTGATCTGCTAAGACACTGGATGCTGCGCAGGATGTTGAATCTTCCTCCGGTTTGTATTTGATAAGCAAACCATTCCGTGACCACTATTCCACCGCCATTCTGGACATAGTTCAGCAGCGCTGCCTCCCCTGCATCGTTGAATGTCTCAGATACCGTATTGTAGTCTCCGAGGAGTAGAATGACGGCCCCGTAGTCGTTGGGGTCAGGAGTGCCCGTATAGGTGTGCAGAACCCCTCCGTCGGTCACAGTGTACCCGGCAGATGTCAGTATATTCGTAACGCTGGTCTGGGCACTTGTCGGTCCGTGCAAGATCAAAATATCCCCGTGTTGCGCCCCCCTGGTCCCGCCCCTAGTTCCAGTTGGCTGGGTCTCTTGAGTAGACACCGTTCCCTCCTTGGTATCCTCATCTCCTCCAAGCGTGTCCGTCCGCGCTTCGTCCACCCCCTCCGTCTCCACCACGTCCCCCTCCGTTTGCAGCACTTCCTCTCCATCCGCTCGCTCCTCCAGGCCCTCTTTGCCTGTGCCCTCCGTCTCCCACATCCCATCTCCGCTTCCTCCTCTGGTCCCTTCATCGTAAGCAAGGCCTATGGCGCCATCCCCTATGTCCATGAGCTGTATATCGGAGAGCGTTCCTTCCTGGAAATCGGCGGCGGAGGTGGTGTTCCAGGTTTCGAGTCCTGGGGACAAAGGCTCGTTCTCTGGGTCTGTGGGTAGGCCGGTGGAGGAGGAGGGAGGGGGGAGGATCGTCAGCGTGGACGCTAGGAGGAGCGTCGAAACGAAGAGCACGAATATCCTTTTCCTCCTTGTCTCTCTCACTCTCTTTCACCTCCATTGCTGACCAACATGGACAGCGTGATCATCCGTTCCACCCCTACATGGCGGAATTTGGTGCTGAAAGACCAACTGGCACATTGTTTGCGTCCGATGGCGTAGAATGAATGTATGGTGCATCTTTGTTAATATAAGTTTCTGAGCATGCTATCGAAGCATGCTCAGTCTGTGTGTCATATAGGAGCCCCTAACAGAAGAAAAAGGAGAATGAGGGTTGGGAAAAACCTTCTCTGGCTCTGTGAGACCTAGGCCTTCATTATCGCGCCCAGGAATATGCCTATTCCTACCAGCGCACCTATGGCGGTGGCAGCCAGATAGAAGAAGGTCTCCTTTATGATGATCATTATGTTGATATCCTGTATTAGGCTGGTGTCTCCGAATCCAAAGGACACCCAATACTCG
>DAOVJP010000312.1 GCA_030673205.1 Thermoplasmata archaeon | reverse complement strand
GATCGCGGGAGGCAAGAAGACCCCCGAGAAAGAGGCCTTGGCGACCGCGCACGCGGCCATACATGCTGGCGCATGCGGCGTGGATATGGGCAGGAACATATTCCAAAGCGAGGATCCGGTGGCCATGATACAGGCGGTCAACTCGGTGGTGCACAAGAAGTACACGCCCAAGGAAGCCTATGAACTCTTCAATGAGAAGAAGAAGGCTCGGGCGAAGAAAAGGTAGCCCCATGGACGGGTCTTTCATTCTGGAAGAGGTCCGACCCTCCGACAAGGAGGAGGTGACGGAGCTCTGCAAAGACATTTGGGGAGGATATGACTATATCCCAGAGGTATTCGACAGATGGATAGAGGAGGGAGGGTTCTTCTGTGGGAGGGCAGAGGGAAGAATAGTGGCATTGTCCAAATATACCAGGCAGCGAGGGAACGTCCTGTGGCTGGAGGGGCTGAGGGTGCATCCGGAATTCAAGGGGAGGGGGTATGGAAAAAAGATGAGCAAAGCGTTCATCCGGATGGTGGACGCCATGGACCATTCCGTGCTTCGCTTCATGACCGCCTATGTGGACAGGGAGAGTGTGCACCTGGGGGAGGAGGCGGGTTTCAAGCGCAAGGCCGAATACCATTATCTCGAAGCCGAGGGAGAGGGGCTCTGCTCCGCCACCGGGAGCGTGGATGGGGTCCAGATGGAGAAAGACGTGGAGGCGGTGGAGAGATTCGTGTTCTCCTCCGAAGAATATCGCCTGTGCAGTGGCCTCTACCTAGACAACTGGACGGCATCTGAGATGGACCAAGAGTGCATAAGGGGCGCAGTGGAGACCGACAAATGCTTTTCCGTGAGGAACGAGGGGCAAATAATGGCACTAGCCTTCTATTATTCGTTCAAGCCCTATAACGCACAGGGGGTGGCCTTCATAGCAGGAGAGGACGAGCCGGTCGCAGCCCTCATACGATACGGAATGCGCCAGTGCTCAGAACAAGGGGGCTCGCTCTTCACCATCATGGCCCCCTCCCATCACCTACGGGAGATAGCCGAGGCGCAGGAGATGGGGGAATCGGACATAGGCCATATCTATGTCTACGAGAAGAGGAAAAGGAACGAGGAAAGGTAACGGACCTTGCCAGGGACGACGGAGATGGTGGCCCTGCTGGGGACGGCGATATTCTTATATCCCTTCCCCCAGAATATGGGGTGGAGAGGAAAGGAATGGCAAAGAAGGATATGAAGAAAGAAATGAAGCACCTGTATCTCCCATCGGCAAAAGAGCCGACAATAGTGGATGTTCCTGAGATGAGGTTCATCATGGTGGATGGGGAGGGAGACCCGAATGTCTCCAAGGAGTTCCAGGAGGCGGTAGAGGCGCTATACGGGCTCTCATACACATTGAAGTTCAATGCCAAGAAGAATGCTAGCATAGAGGATTGGGTGGTCATGCCACTCGAAGGATTGTGGAGGGCAGAGGAGACCATCAGTTCGGATATGAGCGCCAAAGATGTGGAGAAGATGGTCAAGGGAACGAAGGGCGACTGGCATTGGACCCTGATGATAGCCCAGCCAGACAGCTTGACGGAGGAGATGTATGCGGCGGCGGCGGAACAACTGAGAAGGAAAAAGAACCCTCCTGCGCTGTCCAAGGCCCGATTCGAAGCCTTCGCAGAGGGTAAGTCGGTGCAGATAATGCACGTCGGCCCCTACTCGGAGGAATGGCCCAATATCAGGCGGATGCACGAGCACGCGATGAATGAAGGGAAACGGCTCAGGGGCAGACATCACGAGATATATCTCAGCGACCCAAGGCGGACGAAGGCGGAAAACCTCAAGACCGTGCTTCGACATCCGGTGGAGCAATGAAGACCGGGATAGGCAGAGTAGTGAAGGTCGGCCTTGGATGATAAGTCCAGGTGCTCAGAACGGATGCTAGGACCAATATCTTTAAACCGCCCCCATGGTGTCACATTGACATGGGATCCAAGCTGCTGATGGTCAACGGTTTCTACCACCCATATAGCGGAGGGACCGAGAATCACATGTACGAACTCGGCAAGCGCCTCGCCAGGACCGAGGAGGTGCATGTTCTCACCTCCATGCTTCCGGAAGCACCCCTGGCCGAGGAAGATGTAGAGGGCGTCAAGGTGCACCGGGTGAAGGCTCATTTCAAGAAGATACCGGGCCTATATCCTCCACCCTATCCCAAGGCCCGGGAGGCCAGGAAGGCCGTGGAACGGTTGGACCAAGAGCATGGGTTCGATTTCATAAACCTCCACGGACGGTGGTTCTGGGGCCACAGCACTTACGGATAACCCTGCTGTGGTTCCTCCTACGGATCATGGAGTAAACATTGATACTTCACCACAAGTCACCCCTGATCCAGTGGTGGACAATGCTTGGAAAAACGGTTTGCCTGACGAGATAAAAAACGATCCTAGCATGCAGCATATCTCTGACGTTGGTGCGTTGGCTAAATCATACATTCACGCACAAAAACAAT
>DAOVJP010000395.1 GCA_030673205.1 Thermoplasmata archaeon | reverse complement strand
GTGGACCATCTGGATGCGATATTCCTAGGGGGAACGGAGGTGGACGTGAACTTCAACGTGAACGTAAACACGCACAGCGACGGGCAGCTCCTGCACGGCATAGGGGGGCACCAGGATACAGCCGCAGGGTCCACTCTGACCATGATCCTCACCCCCATCGTGAGAAAGACAAACCCTATCGTAAGGGATTCCGTTACGACGGTCACCACCCCTGGCGAGGTTGTGGATGTGATAGCCACCGATCATGGCATAGCTATCAACCCCCTTAGGAAGGACCTGTTGAAGCTCGTTGAAGGTAAAGGCTTACCGCTGCGTTCCATAGAGGATCTGAGGGACGAGGCCTATGAACTGGCTGGTGGCCCGCCCACTCCTCCAATTCTGGACCGGTCCAAGGTGGTGGCGTTCATACATTGGTTGGACGGAACGGTCATCGACACGGTGTTCAAGGTGAGACCACAGGAAGGATAGATATGACGTGGGAGACCTGCATAACAAATGTGGGGCCAGATAAACTGGCCATATCCGGTTATATGTTGGAAGAGCTGGTGGCCCGTAAGACGTTGCTGGAGACCACCCATCTATTGGTGAACAGGGAGTTGCCTTCGGAAACGGTCCTCGAAGAGATGAGTGTCATTGCCCATAAGGCGGTGGCCATACCCGCTCCTGCTGTGGCCGGGGGCGAGGAGGTGTCCAAGACCCTCTCGACCTACCTCCTTATGGACCAGGACCTGGCGGCGTATTCTGAGGGTAGAAAGGAGTGCAGGGTCGCCTTTTGTTTGGGTCGCATGGTGCGCTACATGGCCCGGATATATGGGAACGAAGCGGCCCTGGATAGGACGGAGGAAAGAGAGTTCTCCTCTCTGATCTACCTTGGCATGGTCGGGGGGAAGCTTGATAATAAGAGGGCACGCCTGTTGGAAGCAATGGTCGTAGCCTGTGTCGATCATGGTGTGACTCCTCCCTCTGCCCAGGCCACTCTTATTGCCGCGTCTACCCGGGCGGCCTATGAGGTTTGCGTGGCCCATGGGATCGGAGTTATAACGGACGTACATGGAGGGGCAGGGACGAAGGCGGCTAGATTCTTCGGGAACTGCGTGGAGAAGGCCGAGGACGTGGGGCTGGAAGAGGCCCTACGCCAGACCATCCACGAATATTCGGAGGCGAAAAAGAGGATAGCGGGGCTGGGCCACCGGGTCCACAAGAACGATCCTCGGAGAGATGTGCTTTGGCTGATGGCGAAGGAGGCGGGGGTCTCCGGCAAACATGTTGAAGCCTCCAAGATGATAACCAACATATTCAGGGAGATCAAGGGAAAGGACCTGCCCATAAACGTGGACGGTGTCATCGGAGCCATCGTGGCAGATATGGGCATGGATGTGACCCAGGCCAAGGCCGTGTTCATTATGGGAAGGACCGCAGGTCTCTCAGCCCACTATTTTGAAGAAGTGTCTGTCCAGCCCAGGATGCGCAGGATAGTGTTCGCGGATGCGGTCTACAAGGGAAAGGAGGACCGCCCGTTACCTTGAGCTTGAGAGGAAGAGATGAGGAAGGAGGAACGCATATGGAAGAATACCCTAAAGCACACAAACTCTGGCCGGAAGCAGATTGGATCGAGGATGAAGAGCTCAAAAAGAAGACATTGCAGGTGTGGGAATATGCCTTGGAGCAGAGCCCTCTTTCACCGGAGGATCTGGAAGAGATACCTTTCACGCTCCTTGTGAAGGATTGCAAGGTCTCTTTTATGACGCACAAGAGAGCGGTGGTCCATGTGTCTATCAAGGCCGCCCAGGAGATGACCAGACATTTCAAGGAG
>DAOVJP010000478.1 GCA_030673205.1 Thermoplasmata archaeon | reverse complement strand
GGCATCCATCTTCTCCATGCGCTCCAGTGTTCTGGACGCCCATATGTGGACCCCATGCAGCTCCCTCTGGGTGCTGGCAAAATCCCCTACGCTCACATCCCCCGACGCTATATCGGCGCGGGCCACTTCATCCCTGACCACATCACCCATCCTTATCACCGCGTACAACCTTTCTCTGGCGACACGAACGAACTCCTCCTTGCCAGACCCAGGCATGCCTACCACCACCACCGCGGGACCGCTGTGCGCGGATAGGGGTACGGAGAAGGATTCGAACAGTTTGGCCGTGGTGTCCAACGGGAGGCCGACAACGTTCGACCAACTCCCCTCGATACCTTTGATCAGGCCACTTCCTTTCCCCTGTATCCCATAAGCCCCGGCCTTGTCCCTGTGCTCCTTCGTGTCCAGGTAGGTGTTCACATCCTCCTCTGACAAAGGAAGGAATTCTACTTTTGTGATGGCTGAAGCCACCCTCTCCTCTGTGCTATCTGTCACCGCCACCCCCGTTATGACCCAATGCTCCTTTCCAGAGAGGAGAAGAAGCATCTCTCTAGCCTCCTCCCTATCTCTGGGCTTCCCGAGAACCCTACCGTCGACCAGTACGATGGTATCTGCTCCCAGTACGATCTTCTCCTCCACCTTTCCTTCTATCCTCTCCTCTCCCCTCTCCCCTGGCCTCCCAATCACTTTCCCTCCTTCAAAAAGGCTCCTAGCCTTGGACAATGCGAGCCGCTCCGCCGCGGTCGCCGCATCCTGCGGGGAGGCGAAGGACCGTGGAAGGTCCTCCTCCACTGAAGGAGGGATGCTCTCCATATCTGGAAAGAAAGGCAGCAAAAGCTCGCGTCTTCGGGGCGATGCGGAGGCCAGGACGATCCTTGTCATTTCGGACATCCCATCTCGAGAGGATGGAAAGTATAAGGCTCTTTCTTATGGCTGACGATAATGGCAGGGCCAAAGGATATGTACCTCCCCCAATATACTCCATGTCATGGTCTGCCCTTTCTACACCAAAAGGAGGAAGACCTTCCTCTGCAAGCGCTATTCCGGCCCCTATTATGAGAAGGATTGTCCATTCAAGGGGAATCTGGAAGAATG
>DAOVJP010000285.1 GCA_030673205.1 Thermoplasmata archaeon | reverse complement strand
TACACCGCCGCGGACACGACCGTGAGCCTGTATTCCGGGAATCCCTCCGTCGGGATAGCCCTCCTGGGCTCCTCCAGCATGACGGCGGGCGATTACTGGAACAGCTTCATCTTCTATCCTCCTATAGCCATCACGCCCGGGGAAGAGTATTTCTTCAGCATCTCCACGATAGGGGCCGGAAACTACGATGTGCATGGCGTCCAGGTCTACAACCCCTATACACACGGAAGCTCCTGGTGGGGCAACCCCGGATGGAGCGAGAGGAACAACGAGGATCTGGCCTTCAAAATATGCAGCAGCGATGGCTTGGACCAGCAGCAGCTCACCCACGGCAACAGTGGCTCCGAATGGAGGTTCTACACATCTGGTGCCACGAACCGAAGCGTGGGACAGAGTTTCACACCCGGCACCGGCGTGGAGGGCGTATCCCAGATAGATGTGTTTCTGGAGATATATAGTGGGGTCCCTGATTCCGACATATACATGATACTTTGGGAGGATTCTATGGATGGCACGGAACTTGGAAGGACCACCCTGGCCTATGCCGACTTTGTGGACATAGGATGGAACTCTTTCGAGTTCGAGAGCCCTGTGGCAGTCACTGCGGGCACCACATACAATTTCTCGCTGCACAGCGATACGCCTACTACCGGGGACCAATACTGGGCCAAGGGCGACAACAGCAACCCCTATGCAGGCGGGATCAGATATGCGTACAACGGAGGATGGAGTTCCTATGCGACCGAGGACCTGGCCTTCAGAACATACGCAGGCACCCCGGTGCCCACGGGTTGGACGGACATCGGCCGCGCGTATGCCGTGGACTTCGCCGATATCTGCTATTCCTCTTATTCCAACGAGTATGTGGCCGTGGGCTACAACCACAATGGGACAGGGGCAGTGTTCAGCTACGACCTTTCTTCCGGGGCATGGGCGGAACATACCGCCATCGACCTTTACGGTGTCTATTTCCGGGCCATAGCCTGGCACCCAACCCTAGATTATGGGGTGATATGCGGCAACGCCAGTTCCGGAAAGGGCGTCGTATACTGGCTGGACCTCCCCAATGCCACCCTCCATAACGTCACACAATACGATCACACTTTCTACACTGTAGGGTGGGATGATGACGGCTACGAGGCCATCATAGGAGGGGAGTATGGCATCCTGGTATCCTTCAAGAACAGCACCCTCGGGTGTACGCTCCTATATGCCAATTCCTATGCGTACACGGCCCCGGACGAGTACATAGACTGGTACGGTATCTGCATACGACCACCCAACAGCCCGTCGTTCGCATACCTGTTAGGTCGGCTCAACGGAGCCCTTCCTCAACCTGGACGGATGGGAATAAAGACGTTGGGAGGCGCAGAAGGCGGCGGAGAGATAGGCGTGGGCGTGGTGTTGCCCACCATCGAGGTCATGGAGATATACCAGTATGGGGGACCGAGGAAGAAGGGCAAAGTGGACGCCGCCACCCAACTCTCTTTCTATGTCGAGGCAAATCTCAGTGGGTATGATCAAGACTTCTGGGCCAACGCCACCATGGAGATAACATGCTGGTATGACCACGGAGATATCGGCTCCAACAGCAAACCACCGCCTGAGCGCATAACGCCGCCAGAACCTAGAGAGACCCGGAACAGCTATTTCCTGTTGAACTATACTGGAGGATCGAACTCGGGGGCCGGCTGGAGTTCGGGCACATGGGAGGTCCTGTTCCCAGACACATCCCTATCATACAAGGAGACGAGTTTGCACAGCCAATATGAGTATGTGGAAGAGGTGGGCAACTATTCCCATCACCATCTCTATATCAATGTTACACTGGGACCGCAGCTTCACAACGCCTCCGGCCCAAGCGCGGCCTGGGTCGATACGGGGGATGCCACCCCCGAACTGGGCTTCACTAACACCCACACCTGGGATGTGAACACGACCCTCGTGTTCATCAATGGCACGGACTCCCTATGGAATGCCCGGTACACGGAATTCGGCATATACAAATATCTGAGCATAGCCACAGGAGGCAGCCCCTCAGGGAGCTTCCCTCCTGGTGGACCTCCGAGAATGTTCGACAACCCCTCCACCCTCTACTACTCCGCCAACTGCAGGAACGTTGTGAACGTCTCCGTCACCCACCTCTACAAGATAGGGGATAACACCGTGTGGATAGGCGCCGACAACATCAGCGTTCAGAACTACAACGGCATGCTCAGTGACGGCTCGGGCGGTCCCCTCATCCACTATTCGGACATACAGAGTGGGGGAACGAGCAATTGGGCCGACCCTGTCTCCTTCCCAACTCCCGGCGTCGACCCGATGTATGTGTGGGGACAGGATTCGCCACTCACACTGATGGACTCGCCGTTGTGGGGACAGTACGCCTTCGGACCGAGACCAGGGGACAGCCAGGATGGACCGATAGTGATCGCGGGGGATCCGGACCGAGGACTGCTCCTCACTGCCCTAGAGAACGGGGCCGTGGATGATGTGAAGACCGTGGATGGCAAGTGGGAGGACGGGGAGCTGGCGTATGTTGACGGAGATCAAGATGGAAAGGTATCGGAGGGGGATGTGAGGATAACCGACTCCGGCTCCTATGACTCCGGCACCGTGGTGGCCACAGGGGATGCGGACGAGAACACCGCGCTCTACGCGTGGAACACTGCCAAGGTGACTGGAGGAGATGGCGACTGGGCCCCCAGC
>DAOVJP010000233.1 GCA_030673205.1 Thermoplasmata archaeon | reverse complement strand
CACCGCCAACAACCACTCCTACACCAAGGTATGGGACGGGTCGGATGCAGAAGGAACCGAGGCAGCCGCCCTGAACGATGATGGCGGCCGACCCGGCACAGAGGAGGATGGGGTGGTGGAGGAGGTAACCTTCACCTTTCACCTCGGGATAAAGGGCAAACAGTTCAGCGAATCCATCCCCTGGTATGATGTTAAGATAGACAATGATAACAACGTCATCTCTTCTTCAGAGGATGGGAGTCGAGAGTTCGAGAGCACTAGCGTCCAGGCCGAGTTCAAATACGACCATCTCGTAGAGGGATGGGACTACACGGCAAAGAGCCCTACCAGTCGGCTCATGCTCCTCAACTTCGTGCTCTATGGCAACCTCTTCCCGACCATGACCGATCAATGGTTGGATGTGGCTTTCGAGGACCGGGAGGAAACGGGGACCGCGGCGGAACTGGAGACGTTCAACGGGATAGAGGAGATGACGGACACCGCGGGGATGCCGGAGGACTCCACCGAGGTTACAAAGGATACCATAGTGTTCAAGGACAAATGGAGGAAGACGGCGGAGATGACCTGGGTGGACAAGGCGGAGGTGGACGAGAAGAACACGGACGTATACTACCAGATACACCGGGGCCAGGACATCGACATGGAAGTGGAGGATGAGGACGCACGGCTCGTGGGGGCCATCTTCCTCGGCGGCTATGTGTACGAGGCCGGAGGGCGCATATTCCACGACCCAAGCGTGTCCACCAGCATATCCTTCGTGGAATTCCACCCGAACATCGGCGGCCTGGTGCTGATCCTCGTGACCGTGGGCATCGTCGCGGCGGTCGCCAGCGTGGTGGTATATCGGAGGCGCAAGAACGGGTATGGTGGCGAAGGTCCGGAATGGGTCTGCACGGCCTGGGAGTGAAGGACCCCCCCCCTAATCCTCTTAACCCCCTTTCTAATCCTCTTCTTTCTTCCCTTTTCCCAAACCCCTGCATCTACCCACTCCTTCACCCAATCCTCTCCTCTCCCTCACCCAATCCTCTCCTCTCCCTCACCTAATCCTCTCCTCGTCCTCCCCAAACCCTTTTTTACCATCACCGCCTACGGCTTTTCATGCAGAACCTGGAAGAGATAGCCGCGGAGATAGAAGAGGACCTGGACGAGAAGGACACCATCCGGGAGATAGCACTGAAGTCATCCAGAGCCCTCATAAGACTCTCGGGGGCGGCTGTCAGGACCATGCATAACGAAGAGGATCCGTCCAGCCTGTTAGCCGAGGCAAAGGACGAAGCATCAAAATTGAAGAGCCTCGTCATAGACCATAGCGATCTGGGCTCTGCCGGGTATGTGGAGGACGCGTACCAGGAACTGGCCGAAGCCTTCCTTTTCTATTCTATAATGCGGGAGCGGAACCTCCCCTCTCCCCGTGACCTGGAGATCACCTCGACATCCTATCTTCTCGGCATGGGAGACGTCATAGGAGAGCTGAGACGAGCATCCCTAGATTCCCTCCGCAGGGGAGATGTGAACACCGCGGTACTGCGGCTTGAGCAGATGGAGACGCTCTATGAGACCATCATCCGCTTCAGCTACCCAAACGCGCTCGTCGCCATTCGTAGGAAACAGGATGTGGCCAGGGCCCTTATAGAGAAGACACGGGGAGAAGTGACCATCGCCGTGCGAAGCAAACGACTCGAGGACCACCTGGAAAATGTGTGGAAGGATGTGAAGGCCGTCCAGAAAAAGCAGAAGAACGGAAAATAGACAAATATCTCTTCGGACCACCCATTCTCGACCTACTCCATCCAATTCTCCCAATGTCTATTCTTCAGCCTCCCTCTCGGTCCCCCTCTACTATCCCTCAACCAGAATAGTGGGCCAATCTCTCCAGCACCCATTCCTTCGATTGTATGCTCAGGAAGAATCCAAGTCTTGGTCCCCGTGGTTTTGCGATAAGAACCATGTACGCGGCCTTGAACAACTCCTTTGCCTTGAGACCAGTCTCTTCGGCTGCGGCATATATCGCGTCGTGGATCGCCCCCGCATCCCACTCCGCTTTCTCCAAGTGGTTCCTTAGCACTCGCAAGCTCGTCCGTGCCTCTTCCGAGAGGTCCGTGTCCGGCGGTTCTTCTTGGATTGAGAACAATACCGTCTCCGGGGCCGAGTGTTCCAGCCAATATCTCACCACGTCCGCCCTCTTGCGCAAACGTTCCTCATCCCTTTGGGATAGTACCTCCAATCCCTCGGTCCTCAGTATAATATCCCTTATCCCTTCCCATCCGTCGGCTATCTGGACAAGGCTTACGAAATGTCGGTAGGGAACGTAGAGCGGGGGGCTAGCGGGCATCTCTCCGGGCAGGGAGAACCGGTAGACCCTCTTCATATCCTCCTTCCGGTCCTTCTCCGCCTGTGCCGGCTCATCGATGTCCATGGCGACACGCTCGTAACGGTCATATTCGTCCACCAGGTTCAATATCCCCAATCCAGGGTCAAAATCTATGTGTTTGTTGGGCTGGTATCTAGCTATGAGGAAACGCATCACCTCAGGAGGTGTCATCTTCAGCATGTCCACGGCGCGTACCACCACGCCGGTGGAGGAGGCCATGGCGCCCACGCCCTTGAGCTGTATCCACTCGTATATCAGAGGGAAGGGAGGCGATCCTCCATACACTTCCTCTATTATTTTGGAGCCTGTATCGAAGCTCCCTCCTCTTGTGGCATGGTCCTTGCCAAAGGGCTCGCACGTTATCCCCAGATGGTACCAGCGGGCGGGCCATTCCACCCTCCATGGTAACTTCCCATCACCCTTTCGCAGGTCCGCCTGGCCCACGTGGCCGCATTTGCAGGTGTACTCCGCATAGGGCCATTCGTATTCCGTTATCTTGGCCATTCCCATCGTGTCGCAGCCGCCGCATTTGATCGTATACGGCCACCATCCTTCGGTCATCTCCCTTCCAGAGAGTTCGGCCAAAATGCTACTTATCTTCTCCCGCTGGTCCATGGCGGTCTTCACCACATCGGCGTACAACCCCTCCTCGTACATCTTGTGAACATACAGTGTCTCATGTTCTATTCCCAGGGCCTCGAGGGCGCCGAGGAACGGCTCCAGGAAATGGTCGGAATAGCTGGAATGACTTCCACAGGGGCAAGGTATCTCGCTCAATGGCTTCCCCACATGCTCCACATAGGACGCGTCCAGGAACGGATAGACCTTCCTAAGGGGGTCGAAGGTATCGGCGAGGTATACGAGGCTGGCGTCCAGGCCCTTGTTCCTGGCGGCCCGGGCCAGTATATCCCCTGTCAATATCTCCCTCAT